>JAKSLO010000024.1 GCA_024401185.1 Bacteroidaceae bacterium
AACGCTCCTTAGCAGCACGAGAAGCTACGTCACGTGGTACGAGGTTACCGAATGCTGGGTAACGACGCTCCAAGTAGTAGTCACGATCCTCTTCTGGGATATCCCAACCCTGCTTAGTACCGTCCTGCAGACCCTTAGCGTCTTCCAACTTCTTAGGAACCCAGATACGACCATCGTTACGCAGAGACTCAGACATCAAAGTCAGCTTAGACTGCTTGTCACCGTGTACGGGAATACAGGTGGGGTGAATCTGAACGTACGAGGGATTAGCCATCATGGCACCCTTACGGTAGCACTGGATAGCAGCGGTACAGTTACAACCCATAGCGTTGGTAGAAAGGAAGTAAGCGTTACCATAACCACCAGTTGCAATAACAACGGCATTAGCAGAGAAACGCTCCAGCTTACCGGTAACGAGGTTCTTGGCGATGATACCACGAGCACGACCGTCAACAAGTACCACGTCCTCCATCTCATAACGAGTGTAGAGCTTAACCTTACCACGACCTACCTCCTTGCTCAATGAAGAGTAAGCACCGAGCAGAAGCTGCTGACCGGTCTGACCCTTAGCGTAGAAGGTACGGCTTACCTGAGCACCACCGAATGAACGGTTTGCCAACATACCACCGTACTCACGAGCGAAGGGAACACCCTGTGCCACGCACTGGTCGATAATGTTGTTGCTGACCTCTGCCAGGCGATATACGTTAGCCTCACGAGCACGATAGTCACCACCCTTAACAGTATCGTAGAACAAGCGGTAAACTGAGTCACCATCGTTCTGATAGTTCTTGGCAGCATTGATACCACCCTGTGCAGCAATAGAGTGTGCACGACGGGGGCTGTCCTGGATACAGAAGTTATATACGTTGAAGCCCATCTCAGCGAGTGAAGCAGCAGCACTGGCACCTGCCAGACCTGTACCTACAACGATGACGTCGAGCTTAAGTTTGTTCTTGGGGTTAACCAAACGCTGGTGTGCCTTGTAGTTGGTCCACTTCTCAGCAATAGGTCCCTCGGGGATTCTTGAATTTATAGTCTTTGCCATAATTCTATTTACTATTGGACAATTTACAATTTTAAGATTTTATTCTTCTCACAATTAGCAACCACCGCAGCATGAACCTGCTGCCTCAACAGCCTTGCAGCTTGCCTCTTTCAAGTCGCATGGTTCATAGCCAAAGCAGAATGCGAGAGCTACAGCAACGAACATCAGGATGATGACGGTAGCGTAGATGTTGCCGATGCACTTCCAACGGTTGAACCAAGTCTTACCATTCCAACCCATGGTCTGAACAGAACTCCAGATACCGTGAGTAAGATGGAACCACAAAGCGCACAACCATACCATGTAGATAGCGGTATAGATGTAACCACAGGTTGATGTAGACTCGCCTTGACCATGGAAGGTGTTAATGATGTGGTATACACCATCGGTTGCATGGGGCAGGGCAGCTGTCTCTGCCAACTCAGCAAACATCATGTTGTACCAGAAGTTGTACAAGTGAAGAAGCATACCGAGAATTACGATGATACCCAGAACAAGCATGTTCTGACTTGCCCACTCTACCTTTGCGGGCTTTTCTGTAACATCGTACTTGTTGTTACCACGTGCCTTCTTGTTCTGAATAGTCAGAATGAAAGCATAAATGAAATGCAAAGCTACTAAGCCAGCCAAACCGATAGTTGCCACAACGGCATACCAGTTGGCACCCAGGAACTCACAAATCATGTTGTAGCCCTTAGCACTAAAAAGAGCCACGACGTTCATTGACGCATGGAAGGTCAAGAACAGGACAAGAGCCATGCCAGTTACCGACATCACAACTTTCCTACCAATTGATGATTTGATTAACCACATAAATGATTGAATTTAATTAATAATTATTTGATTTAAATTTTGGTTTAACACTACATTCGGGCGTAACATAATTCACGCGCGTAACAATAATTAGGTATATTTGGTGCAAATTTAGAACTTTTTTACGATTTGTACAAACAAAAAGGGCAATTGTTTCATTAAAAATCATTACTTTTGTGGCTAGAAACATAATAAAAGGAAAAAATGGAGTTAAAATACGATGTCATTGTTGTTGGTGCAGGCCATGCTGGTTGCGAAGCTGCAACAGCAAGTGCACGTCTTGGAGCCAAGACTTGCCTGGTGACAATGGACATGAATAAGATTGCACAGATGTCGTGCAATCCTGCTGTAGGTGGCATTGCAAAAGGTCAAATTGTTCGCGAAATAGACGCCCTCGGTGGACACATGGGAACGGTAACCGACAAATGCTCTATCCAGTTTCGTATGCTCAACCGTTCAAAAGGACCTGCCATGTGGAGTCCTCGAGCCCAATGCGACCGAGGCAAGTTTATCTGGGCATGGCGAGAGATTCTTGAGAACACACCCAACCTTTCCATCTGGCAGGACCAGGTAAAGGAACTACTTGTAAATGAGAACAAAGTAGTGGAGGGAGTGGTAACATACCTTGACGTAACCATCAAAGCTCGTTGTGTGGTCATCACAGCTGGTACCTTCCTTAATGGATTGATGCACATTGGAAGAACCAAGCTGGCAGGTGGAAGAACGGCTGAGCCTCCTTCACTAATGCTTACAGAATCCATTACAAAACATGGCATAAACTCAGGACGTATGAAGACTGGTACTCCTGTCAGAATTGATGGTCGTTCAGTTGATTTCAGCCTAATGACAGAGCAACCAGGAGAGACTGATTATCACAAGTTCTCCTATATGGGTCAACAACATGAATTACCGCAACTTCCGTGCTGGATATGCTTTACAAATCCCAAAGTTCATGAGCAACTGAAACTGGGATTACCAGACTCTCCTCTCTTCAATGGACAGATACAAAGTATCGGTCCAAGATATTGTCCGAGTATTGAGACAAAATTAGTAACTTTTGCAGACAAAGACCAACATCAGTTATTCCTGGAACCAGAAGGAGAGAATACACAGGAATATTATCTGAACGGCTTCTCCTCGTCACTCCCAATAGACGTTCAATTAAATGCACTAAAAGAAATACCCGCATTCCGTAATCTGCAAGTGTATCGCCCTGGATATGCAATAGAATATGATTACTTCGATCCACAACAATTATACGCATCATTAGAGTCAAAAATTGTGGACGGATTATTCTTTGCCGGACAAGTAAATGGTACTACCGGCTACGAGGAGGCTGCAGGCCAAGGTATTGTAGCAGGAACAAATGCTGCCTTGAAATGCACAGGTAGCCATCCATTTATAATGCACAGAGACGAATCATATATAGCTGTACTGATCGACGATCTGGTTACAAAGGGAGTTGATGAACCGTATCGAATGTTTACCTCGCGTGCAGAATATCGCATCCTACTCAGACAAGATAACGCAGACGCCCGACTCACCAGTAAAGCCTATAAGTTGGGACTTGCTAGCGAGGAAAGAATGCAAGCATGGACGGAAAAAGATGAGCAGATAAAAAGAATCGTGGATTTTGCCGAGACATTCTCCGTCAAAGCAAATCTCATCAATGATGCCTTGAAAGCATTAGGCGAACGCCCACTAACCAAAGGATGCAAGTTAATCGACATTTTGTCTCGTCCGATGGTTAGCATCAACGGCATGGCAGAACACATCAACAAACTGAAAGAATTGTTAAGCACAATTCCCAACAGACAGGAAGAGATTATTGAGGCGGCCGAAATACAAATCAAATACAGCGGATACATTGAGCGTGAAAGACAACAGGCAGAAAAAATGAAAAGGTTGGAATCTATAAAGATTCGCGATCATTTCGACTATTCCAGCTTGCAATCACTTTCAACTGAAGCACGTCAAAAACTAACGCGAATCAACCCTGAGACATTGGCACAAGCCAGTCGCATACCAGGAGTTTCGCCAAGCGATATCAACGTTCTGCTTGTATTGATGAACCGATAATAATAACCATAAATATAATCGTAAGATGAACAACGAAACTCTTTTGAAAAACCTTCGTAATGTACCAGACTTCCCCATAAAAGGAATTCAGTTCAAAGATGTGAGCACTTTGTTCAAGAGTGCCGAGTGCATGAAAATAATGGTAGATGAACTCTACGAAATGTACAAAGACAAGGGCATCACAAAAGTGGTGGGAATAGAAAGCCGCGGTTTCGTTGTAGGAGCTGCTCTTGCCTATCGGTTAGGCGCTGGCTTAGTTATGTGTCGCAAGCCAGGGAAATTACCCGCAGAAACAAAGCAGAAAACCTACATGAAAGAATATGGTACGGACACTATAGAAATTCACACCGATGCCATCACAGAAGATGATGTAGTTTTGTTGCACGATGATCTGCTTGCCACAGGCGGTTCGATGCAAGCAGCGTATGAATTAGTAAAAGACTTCAACCCAAAGAAGACTTTCATCAACTTCATTATTGAACTTACTATAGAAGGACTTAATGGAAGAGCAGTTTTCCCCGAAGGCACCGATATAACAACCCTTATCCGAATATAATCCTAGAAGCAGAAACATACACAACAAACAAATAGCATTTGCATTTTATCGTACTACATACATAAGAAAAACATTCCTTTAAAAATGAATTCTTATAGAGCTGTTGAAAAAGGAAATTACTCCAACATCCATAGTTAGTACATTTAATGCAAATTGAAGTTTGGTAACGCAAATAACCAAAAGCATACATAATGGGCAAGTCACAAGAAAAAGAAGAACTACGGACCTATTTGATGGGGATTGTACACAATCTACCAGAATGTCCAGGATGTTATCAATACTTTGACGACACAGATACCATTATATATGTAGGCAAAGCTAAAAACTTAAAAAGAAGGGTTTCATCGTACTTTACCAAAACACACGACAACCTGAAGACAAGAATACTTGTCAGCAAAATACGCAATATAAAATATATTGTTGTAAACACAGAAGAAGATGCACTCCTGCTTGAAAACAACCTAATCAAGCAACACAGTCCCAGGTACAACATTCTGTTGAAAGACGGAAAAACGTACCCAAGCATTGTGGTTACTCACGAATATCTTCCCAGGATATTTATGACACGTAAGATTGACAAAAAGTTCGGAACATATTTCGGACCATACAGCCACGTGCCTACACTTTACGGATTATTAGAGTTAATTAAGAACCTATATCCATTGCGTAGATGCCACGAACACATAAGTGCAGATTCAATCAAAGAGGGTAAGCATAAAGAATGCCTTGAGTACCATATTAAAAACTGCAAAGCACCCTGTATAGGAAAGCAAAGCAGAGAAGAATACATTCAAAACATCGAAGAAGCAAAAGAGATTCTCAAAGGAAATACTTCCGAGTTAGAGCGGAAAATGCTAAAAGAGATGCAAACCTTATCGGAGGAGATGCGTTTCGAAGAAGCAGAAGTGATCAAAAAGAAATACGTAATGCTGGAGAACTACCAAAGTAAAAGCGAGGTGGTAAGCAGAACTTGCCACAACATTGACGTCTTCAACATCGAGGACAACGAGAACGTTGCCTACATAAATTACTTGCACATCACTAATGGTTGCGTAAACCAAGCCTACACCTTTGAATATGCTAAAAGAATGAATGATGAGACAAAAGAAGACCTTTTAGCTGCAGGAATACTTGAAATGCGAAATCGTTATAATAGTGAATCTAAAGAAGTTATCGTACCGTTCCCCGTGGAACATTTAAAGCAAGACTTTAATATAGTTGTTCCACAGAAGGGTGACAAGAAGAAACTATTAGAGCTTTCTAAGCTAAACGTTCTCCAATACAAAAAAGACAGAATCCAGCAAAGCGACAAATTAAACCCCGAGCAAAAGTCAGTAAGGTTACTAACAGAGCTCAAGGACTTGTTGCGACTCCCTACCCTACCCATGCAAATAGAATGTTTCGACAACTCTAATATTTCAGGTAGCGATGCAGTGGCTGCATGTATAGTTTTCAAGAAAGGAAAACCCAGCAAGAATGACTATAGAAAATATAACATTAAATCTGTAGTAGGTCCTGATGACTATGCTTCGATGAAGGAAGTTGTAAGAAGACGTTACACTCGTTTATTAGAGGAAGAGTCTCCATTGCCAGATCTAATCATAGCTGATGGAGGCAAAGGACAAATGGAAGTAATCAGAGAAATAATAGAAGACGAACTGCACATAAATATACCCATAGCAGGCTTGGCAAAAAACGACAAGCATCGTACAAACGAACTGCTTTATGGATTTCCTCAACAGACAATCGGATTAAAAACTGATAGCGCTTTATTTCATTTATTGACGAACATTCAAGATGAAGTACATAGGTTCGCGATAAAGTTCCATAGAGAAAAGCGATCTAAAAGCCAAATAAAGTCTGAACTAGATTCCATAAAAGGAATTGGAGAAAAGACTAAGGAGCAACTCCTAAAGAAGTTCAAGAGTATAAAAAGAATCAAAGAAACCAGCCTTGACGAAATAGCCAAAGAGATAGGAACAAGAAAGGCTGAGATTCTCAAACAAGCTCTTGACAACACAAAAGAATAAGATTAATTTAACATTCACAACAAAGAATATATGAGAATTGTCATACAAAGAGTAAAGCATAGTTCCGTAACCATCAACGGCACGATCAAGAGCCAAATAGGAAAAGGGTTCATGATATTGCTGGGCATTGAGGAAGCGGACAATTGCGAAGACATAGATTGGCTATGCAAAAAGATAATAGGATTACGCGTATTTGACGACGAGGAAGGTGTAATGAACAAAAGTATCATGGACATACAGGGAGAGATACTTGTTGTAAGCCAATTCACGTTGATGGCATCTTACAAGAAAGGAAATAGACCAAGCTATATAAGAGCAGCAGGACATTCCACAGCAATCCCTTTATACGAGGAGTTCTGCAACAAACTTTCAAACCAATTAGGCAAAGAAGTTAAGACTGGCGAGTTTGGTGCAGACATGAAAGTAGAGTTGTTAAACGATGGTCCTGTTACAATCTGTATGGATACAAAAAACAAAGAGTAGAACGTCAAAGTTGAAACAACCAAACTATCTTTCTTCAAGAACCCATACATATATATAATGTATATACAACAATCAAACGAATGAATGAAAGAAAAACTTAGTCTGGTCACGATGTTCAAAAAAAACAAGAAAATAGAAGTAAAACCATATTCTGTCATCTATTTATTAAAACATAGAGTAAATAATCAAAATTAAAATAAACAAAAAAAGATGAGCGAATTAACAAAGTACGATGAAGCATTGAGCAAGTACAATACTGCGCTTGATGATGAAAAAGTAAAAGCCGAAGTAGCGAAGATAATCGAGAAAAAAGTACCAGAGAACGATACTTTAGAAGTCAAGAAATTCTTGATGGGAAGTGTAGAACTCACTACATTGAAGTCAACCGATAGCGAAGAGAGCGTTTTGGCTTTTACTGAAAAGGTCAACAAATTTGAGGATGCCTATCCAGATCTGCCACATGTGGCAACTATCTGCGTTTATCCCTGCTTTGCAAGCATTGTAAGTCAAAGCCTGGAAGTAGAGGGTGTAGAGATAGCTTGCGTGTCAGGCAGTTTTCCTTCTTCGCAAGCACTCATTGAGGTTAAGGTAGCAGAAACAGCCTTGGCAGTAAAAGATGGTGCTACCGAGATAGACATCGTAATGAGTGTAGGTAAGTTCTTGAGTGGCGACTATGAAACCGTTTGTGATGAGATTAGTGAGCTCAAGGCAACCTGTGGTGAAAAGAAGATGAAAGTGATTCTTGAAACTGGCTTGCTGGGAAGCGCCACTAACATCAAGAAAGCCTCTATCCTGGCCATGTATGCGGGTGCAGACTATATAAAGACCAGCACAGGTAAGGAGAACCCTGCAGCCACACCAGAGGCAGCCTATGTGATGTGCCAGGCAATCAAGGAGTACTATGACAAAACAGGCATACAAATTGGATTTAAGCCTGCAGGTGGCCTGAATACCGTTCACGATGCATTAGTGTACTATACTATTGTGAAAGAGGTACTCGGTGAGAAATGGCTTACTAACCAATGGCTGCGCTTGGGCACAAGCCGACTGGCTAACTTGTTACTTAGCGAAGTTTTGGGAAGCGAGACCAAATTCTTTTAATTTCTCTCCTATAGCATAAACGCATTTTCCTATAAATGAGAAAGGGGAGAAAAATGTCTCCCCTACCCCATTTTGACGTGTTTTAGCTGGATTATTTCGACCCGTATTACAGAAAAAACAAAAAGAAACGATTCTCATTTAGGGAAATTTAAGCTTATCTGTTTGATTAACAGTTATTTATGTGTAATAAATCTTGTACATAAAAAACAAGCAAAGAGAATTAAAAAGAGCAAACATAGACAAATAAAGCAAAAAAGCAGAATAAAAATGAAAAAGTACATTACTTTGTCCTCAATAGTCGCATTGGGACTGCTTACAAGTTCATGTATTGTGAGCAGAAAGAAATATGACGAGTTAGATAGTAAGTATTGGGCCACGATGTTCTCACGTGACAGCCTAGGCAATCTTTTAAATCTATCACGCAAGCAAAGCGACAGTCTTGCATACATGTTGAACGCGTCGCGCACACAATGTCTCGGATTGCTTACTGATACCACCAGCCTGAGAAACGAACTGCGCAGCTACGTGAGCAAGCTCAACAGTGCAAACGCAGAGAATGAGAAGCTGAACCAGCAACTGGCTTCAAAGAACAAGGCTCTGGACGCAGGTGCAAAGACCATCAGCGAGATGCAGAAGATTATTGATGAGCAGAACAAAAAGGTTCAGGACTTGTTTGACAACGTAAAGAATGCCTTGATGGGATTCAACAGCGATGAGCTAACCGTACGTGAAGAAGGAGGAAAGATTTACGTCGCTATGTCAGATAAGTTGCTTTTCGAGTCAGCAAGCGCTCAGGTTAACGATTTAGGAAAAGAAGCACTTGGCAAGTTGGCAGACGTACTGAACAAGCAAGTTGACATTGATGTCTATATTGAAGGCCACACCGACAGTATTCCCATCAAAACAGCTGTATTCAAGGACAACTGGGATCTTAGTGTGATCAGAGCCACCAGTGTAGTACGCATACTTACAGAAACTTACAGCGTAAACCCCTTGCAGATACAGCCTTCTGGACGAGGCGAATACAAGCCTATTGACACAAATAGCACGCCTGAAGGAAGAGCCAAGAACCGCAGAACAGAGATTATCATGGCTCCCAGACTTGACAAGCTCTATGAAATGCTGAAAAACTAATTGTCACGACTGACAACCAAGTTTACAAACCGACGAAGGGAATCAGTATATTCCGACTGAGTTAGTATGGACAACTGTTGAAGCGCAAGGTCGGCATAGTGTTCCATACAACTCTTGGCATAATGCAATCCGCCCTGATTAAGCGTATAAGTCACTAATGTATTGATTTCCTCTGCAGAAGCCTCACAACGACGAACCTTGAGTGCAAGATCAAGCATTCGAGGTTCGTTGCTTTTTATCTGACCTTTTGACAAAGCCTCTTCTTGCAGGTTGATGGCATAGATGGCAGGAAGCGTTAGCTTTCCTTCCTTCATATCGTTTCCCGATGGTTTTCCCAGATCGACACCACCCGAATAGTCGAGCATGTCATCACGAATCTGGAATGCGATGCCTATATACTCACCATATAAACGCATAGCCTCTTGCTGTTCACTATTAGCTCCTGCCAGGAGGGCACCTATTTGGGCACTCGTGCTAAACAAGACAGCTGTCTTGCAACGAATCACATTATAATAAGCGTTCTCCTCCACCCTATCCGAATCAAGGGTATAGAGCTGTAGCAATTCTCCGTCTGCAAGCAGTTCAGACACTTTGGCAATACTGTTTACCACATCTACATTCCGCGTCTTGGCAGAGTGCTGAAGCGAGCGTGCCAACAGATAATCGCCTACCAGTACGGCAGCCTGAGCAGACATCAGCTTGTTTACAGAAACCTGACCACGACGCATATCGCTCTCGTCCACGATATCATCGTGCACCAAACTCGCTGTGTGAAGCAGCTCCATGCTCACAGAAGCATGCAAGATCTCCATCGACACATCCCCGAAGCAACGAGCTGACAACAGCGTCAGAATGGGACGCATACGCTTACCCTGACGCTTCCTGATATGTTGAAGCGCAAAGTGCAATAGAGGATTTTCATGAGTAAAGTCTTTCTCATAAAGAGAAAGATATTGTTCCAAATCCTTTTCTATAGGTTTACGAATTAGCGCCAGTTGGTCCATTATTATGCAGATAAACTTGATTTACGTGCAAAATTACATAAAAAATACTATTTATCCGTATTTTTTGGTTAATTTTGAAGCGAAAAAATAAAACCATTTATACATAACCACATTTTTAGTGGCCAATATTTTTGATACTCAACCCAATATTTCACTATGCAGAAACTGTTTTTACTTGATGCCTACGCGCTCATATACCGTGCCTACTATGCCTTCATAAAAAATCCTCGCATAAACTCAAAAGGCGAGAATACTTCTGCCATCCTGGGCTTCGTCAACACCCTGGAGGAAGTATTGCAGAAAGAGGGTCCCACCCACATAGGTGTTGCCTTCGACCCTCATGGAGGCACATTCCGCCATGAGGCATACCCTCCCTACAAGGCACAGCGTGAGGAGACACCCGAAGCCATTCGCTTTGCTGTTCCTAAGATTAAAGAACTGCTTTCTGCCTACCACATCCCTGTGCTTGAAGTACCAGGATTTGAAGCTGATGATGTGATAGGAGCATTATCGCACCAAGCTGATGCCATAGGGGTAGAAACCTACATGATGACGCCCGACAAGGACTATGGACAGCTCGTTACGGAACATGTCAGGATGTATCGCCCCGCACATGGCTCTTCAGAAGCAGAAATCATGGGGCCTAAGGAAGTATGTGAGAAATGGGGCATCGATACACCCTCACAAGTCATCGACCTCCTCGGACTTATGGGCGACTCATCTGATAACTTTCCCGGATGCCCTGGCGTGGGCGAAAAAACGGCCGTTAAGCTCATCAAAGAGTACGGTAGCATAGAAGGCCTATTGGAACACAGTTCCGAGCTTAAAGGTGCCTTAAAAGCGAAAGTAGAAGACCATGTGGAGGACATCAGGATCAGCAAATGGCTGGCTACCATCCGACTGGATGTCCCCATCACGCTCAACATGGAAGAACTCCGCAAAGAGGAACCCGATAATGAAGCCATACAACGAATGTTCCAAGAGCTGGAATTCCGTCATCTGCTGAAGAAAAAGGGAGCAGTACAAGACGCCAACGCAGCAAGTCAGCAACAGGGTAGCAAACCCAATAAGAAGACTGGCAAAAAAGACAGAATCCCCGAAGGGCAGATGGACTTGTTCAGCATGTTCGAAGCTTCCGAAGGCACCTCCTCACCAACAGGTGGCGAAACTAACGAAGAGCTGGCAGAACCCATTACCCAAAAGCCTGAAACGTACTACGAAGGGAGTGAGATGGCAACAGAGGAAGCTAATCCTACGTACAAGACCTACAAAGACTTCGATGTGGATTATCAGCTTGTCGATACCCCCGAGAAACGAGCGCAACTCATTGCTCTTTTGGCAGATGCCCCTCAGCTTTGCCTGGATACCGAAACCACCAGCACCAATGCCCTGCAAGCCAAACTGGTGGGCATCAGCTTTGCCATCAAGGAGCATCAAGCCTTCTATGTGCCTATCCCCGACGCTAACGTCATACAGGAATTCAAGGCCTTGTACGAGAATACAAATACGCTCAAAATCGGCCAGAACCTGAAATATGACCTTACGGTGCTGGCAAACTATGACATCCATCTGGGTGGCCCGATGTTTGACACCATGATTGCCCACTATCTGCTGCATCCTGAGATGCGTCATGGCATGGACTATCTGGCTGCCGCCTACCTGAACTACCAAACCATACACATTGACGAACTGATAGGCAAAAAAGAGAAAGGAAAGAAACAGAAGACGATGGATCAGCTCTCGCCCGAAGACATCTATATCTACGCCAGCGAGGATGCCGACATCACGCTGCAACTGAAGAACCTCTTTGAGCCTCAGTTGGCAGAGAATGGCAACGAGAAGCTTTTCCGTGAGATAGAGATGCCCTTGATGCCTGTGCTGGCACAGATGGAACGCGAAGGCGTATGCATCGACACACAATCCCTGAAGGAAACCTCTACCCTGTTCACGGAGCAGATGCTTGAGATGGAGAAGCAGATTCATGAACTGGCGGGAATGGACTTCAACATTTCCTCTCCCAAACAAGTGGGCGAAGTACTGTTTGAGCATCTCAAACTGTCCGACAAGGTGCGGAAGACGAAAGGCGGGCAGTATGCTACCTCCGAAGACATACTGGAAAAACTGCGCTCAAAGCATCCTGTGGTAGAAAAGATATTAGAATACAGAGGATTAAAGAAACTATTGAGTACATACATTGATGCCCTGCCCTTGCTTATCAATAGCCAAACGGGGCACATACACTCATCGTTCAACCAGGCCGTCACCACTACGGGACGACTGTCAAGCAGCGATCCCAACTTGCAGAACATCCCTGTGCGCGATGCCCAAGGCAAGGAAGTGCGAAAGGCTTTCATACCCTCAGAAGGCGAAGAGTTCTTCTCGGCCGACTACAGTCAGATTGAGCTACGCCTCATGGCTCATCTCAGCGGCGATGCCAACCTGATAGAGGCCTTCGTGGAGGGGCATGACATCCATGCGGCTACAGCTGCCAAAATATATAAGAAACCCATTGAAGAGGTTACACGCGAAGAGCGTAGCAAGGCCAAGACGGCCAATTTTGGCATTATCTACGGCATTTCGTCCTTTGGCCTGGCCGAAAGAATGGGAGTTAGCCGCAGCGAGGCCAAGCAACTCATCGATGGTTACTTTGAAACCTATCCTGGCGTGAAACGCTACATGGATGAGAGCATTGAGAAAGCACGTCAGAAAGGATATACTGAAACGCTGTTTGGACGTCGCTGCTACTTGCCCGACATCAACTCGAACAACTCCATCGTAAGAGGTTACGCCGAACGAAATGCCATCAATGCTCCCATTCAAGGTACGGCGGCCGACATCATAAAGATTGCCATGGTGCGTGTGGCACAGCGTATGGAAGCTGAAGGCCTGCAAAGCAAGATGATTCTGCAAGTTCACGACGAACTTAACTTTTCTGTCGTTCCCAATGAAAAAGAACTGATACAGCAGATAGTGACAGAAGAGATGGAATCGGCAGCTGAGCTAAGCGTACCCCTCAAGGCCGATTGCGGATGGGGCAACAACTGGCTCGAAGCACACTAAGCGAACAAGCACGAAGGCGAAAGTCATGCGATAATAAGCCTTGCAGGTGGCTCCAGGGTGCACCCTACTTTCACTCAATTGGCTTACGTCTGGCTTACGTCAAAACACGTAAGCCAGACGTAAGCCAAATATGCGAAACTAAGGTGAAAGTAGGAGGAAGGTCATACGATTGTCATTCTATACACGTCCACCCCTCTCTGCCTGCCGGCTTTGAAAAAAAAAGTATGCCATTGTATGGAATAGTCGTATCTGTAGCCAGAAAAAATCATTCCTGGGGCGATAAAGAATACTATGCTGTAGCCTTCCAAAGGACTCTCGCTCGGAAATGCTTAAATAAATTTGGCATTTCACTCGCTTATTCGTACCTTTGCACACGAAAATCAGAAATAGAAAGATAGAAACTTATGAAAGCAGGAATCGTAGGACTGCCCAACGTGGGTAAGTCAACCCTTTTTAACTGTCTGTCGAGTGCCAAGGCACAGGCAGCCAATTTCCCTTTTTGTACCATTGATGCTCAATTGGGGCAGGTAAGCGTGCCCGATGAGCGACTCACCAAACTTGCAGAAATCGTACACCCCGGACGTATTGTCCCTGCCGTATGCGACATCGTTGATATTGCAGGATTGGTTAAGGGTGCCAGCAAGGGCGAAGGCCTGGGCAACCAGTTCCTGGCCAACATTCGCGAGTGTGATGCCATCATCCATGTGCTTCGTTGCTTCGACAATGACAATATCGTGCACGTTGATGGTAGCGTAGATCCCGTTCGCGATAAGGAAATCATCGACATGGAACTCCAGCTCAAGGACCTGGAAACACTTGAGAACCGCATGAAGCGTGTGGAAAAGGCTGCTCGCGTGGGTGGTGACAAGCAAGCCAAGATTGAGCTCGACGTGATTGAGGCTTACCAGAAAGTACTGCTCGAAGGCAAAAGTGCCCGTACGGTAACCTTCGACACAGAGGATGAGATTGCTGCAGCCAAGGGCCTCTTCCTGCTTACCGCAAAACCCGTGCTCTATGTCTGCAATGTGGACGATACAAGTGCTGCCGAGGGTAACCAATACACCGAGGCTGTGAAGAAGGCCATTGAGGGTGAAGACGCAGAGATGCTCATTATCAGCGCCCAGACAGAAGCCGACATTGCCGAACTGGAGACATACGAGGAGAAGCAGATGTTCCTTGAGGATATGGGCCTCAGCGAGAGTGGATGCAACCGCCTCATCAAGGCCATCTACCACTTGCTCACATTGCAGACCTTCATCACCGCTGGTGAGATGGAGGTAAAGGCATGGACCTTCCGCAAGGGATGGAAGGCTCCACAATGTGCCGGTGTCATCCATACCGACTTTGAGAAAGGATTTATCCGTGCCGAGGTCATCAAGTACGACGACTACATCAAATACGGTAGCGAGGCTGCCGTTCGAGAGGCTGGCAAGATGGGTGTCGAGGGTAAGGAATACGTGGTGCAGGACGGCGATATCATGCACTTCCGCTTTAACGTGTAATAAAAGGCTATGAATCTCCTGTTCATCGATTGGTCTCCGTCTATAGAGGCATTCCACATAGGCTCGCTTACTGTCCGTTGGTATTCGCTTTTCTGGGCATTGGGCTTGCTGTCTGTCTACGTGCTGGAACGCTATCTGTACAAGAAGCAAGGAGTGGATGAGAAGAAGTTCGACCCACTCCTCATATACTGCTTCGTAGGTATTCTGGCAGGTGCCCGCTTAGGTCATTGCCTCTTCTACGAACCTGGGTATTACCTGGGTAGCTGGACACACTTTCTGGAGATGTTCCTCCCCTTCAAGATTACTCCTGATGGCTGGCATTATGTAGGCTTTGAAGGACTGGCCAGCCATGGTGGCACATTGGGACTCATGATAGCACTTTGGTTCTACATGAGAAAGACAAAACTGAAACTGCTTTTCATTCTCGACAACATTGCCATCGTAACTCCTATCTGTGCCTGTGCCATCCGTCTGGGAAACCTGATGAACAGCGAGATTATAGGCCGCGTAAGCGACGTTCCCTGGGCCTTCCGGTTCATGCAGTCAGGCGAGGCCCTGCAGACGCTTGGAGAGGACGGAATGCCCCTTCCTCGCCATCCTGGGCAACTTTACGAGGCTATATGCTACGCCATATTCTTCGTTGTGGGATGGGTAATCTATAAAAAGTCAACAAAACTGCAAGCCAACAAGCCTGCAAGCCTGCAAGGCGGTAAGGCACTTGCTCCTGCAGGAGAGCAGAATGCTCGTGGCATAAATGTGGGTAGCGGTTTCTATTTTGGCCTTTGCCTCACAATGATTTTCGTGGCACGTTTCTTCATCGAGTTCACCAAAGAGGTGCAAGGTGGTGTGGATAATGGTTCCCTGCCCATCGACATGGGACAGATTCTCAGCATTCCCTTTATCATTCTGGGTGTGTGGAGCATGGTCAGGGCATTTAAGAAATAAGTGCGGCTTGTCATCGGGGTTAGCATGTAGAAAACACAAGAGCCAGTACAATGCCACGCATACCCATCAGATAATAGAATGGTACCGTGCAAAGAGCCACCACAACGTAGGGACGGCTAAGAGCCATCGAGTCATCGAGATATCGAATCATCGAGAAAACGAATCATCGAGCCAACGAATCATCGAGCCAACGGGTAGGTAGAGAGAAAATCAGACAACAAAAATAAAAAACGTGGATTTCGCTATGTGACGAAATCCACGTTTTTGTTTAACTAACTTGCAAGTTATTTTTCAAAGCAGTTTAGAAGTTTACTTCTACACGCTTCTCTGCACCCTCGTCAGCTGAGAACATGGGTTTGGGGCTGAAGCCAAAGATTCCACTCAACAGACTGCCAGGGAACTGACGAACCTTCTTGTTATAGGGCTCAACTGCCTCGTTGAAAGCCTTTCTTGACTCCTTGATACGGTTTTCAGTACCTTCCAACTGATCCTGCAGCTTCATGAACTGCTCATTGGCCTTCAGTTCGGGATAGTTCTCGGTGATAGCCATCAATCGGCTCAAGCTACCCTGCAATTCTGCCTGTGCCTTCTTGAATCGCTCCATATAAGCCTCGTCAAAGTTGCCCATTGAGTCCACCTGAAGTGTCATCTGTGTAGCCTTGTTACGAGCCTCGGTAACCTCCATGAATACTTTCTCCTCGTGAGCTGCATAGCCCTTAACCGTGTTGACAAGAGTAGGAATAAGGTCGTAGCGACGCTGGTAGTCTGCCTGTACGTTACCCCAGGCCTTGTTAACGCCCTCGTCCAAACTTACCATACCATTGTAGGTACTAATAGCCCACATTACAATTACAGCCAAAGCACCAAGTCCAATCCAAGAGTTTTTTGACATTTTCATTTTTTGATGTATTTTTTTGAGTTAATAATTATTTCTTTGTAAATTACAGTTCCGCTTCAGGATTAAGGAGGCAACACACCTCATCAGGAGAGCCAACGGAAAGGATGCCTTTCTGTGCCAAAAGCAGGAATTTTCTTATAATAGCTGATATACTATTTAGAACCTTCCACCGGCTCCACCACCGCCAAAGTGTCCACCGCCAGAGCTTCCCCATGAATGACTGCTGCGACTACTACTTCTATAGCTACCCGAACTGCGACCTGACGAAACACCACCGCTCAAGCCTGAGCCACCACGGCTACCAGATGACTGAGAAGCAATAGCGCCAAAGGTGCCAGAGGTAAAGAGACCCAGTTTAAAGAGTTGTGTGGTGCTAGCTCTCTCCTTACGATGCAAACAGCCACAGTCGGGACATTCATAAGTATCAATAAGACGTACTCTTCGACTACCCTTATTTGAGGATTTCTGTTCTTTCGTAAGCGGTGTAGTCTCGCTGTCGAATGCTCTCTTCTGACTTGCAATCTTCAAGGCTGCAGCAGCTACAGCCGGAGTGACCAGAGCATCGCCTACCATCAGCGCATCAGTCAGGTTGGCAACTTCTTTATTATCAGCAACAGCATCTGTTTCTGTTTCACTATTTGCATCTGTTTCTGTTTCAGTTTCTGCAGAAGTCTCTGCCAAAGAATCAACACGAACTTCTGCATCAGAACTGACTTCAGTATCTGCATCCATCTTCACATCCTCTGCTGCATCTGCATCTATTTTCACATCCTCTGCTGCATCTGCTTCTACTTCAGCAACAGCAGGCAACTCTCCTGCCGCAGCCAGTTGAGAGGCCAGAAGACGTGCCTTATCAGCAATCTGAGAGTTCTTCTGCACCTTCATGGCAAACAACTTGCTTTGGATGGCTTCTTCTATAGCCTGTTCAGAGGGAGCACCCTCTTCATCAGCAGCCAACACGGTATGACGAAGTTTAATCTTGCAGTTATGCTTCTTACATTTGGGGCATTCTCTTTTCTTGCGACCATTGTAGGCACCCAAACCTATCAAACCGGCAAAACCGCCGCCAACCCACAAGAAGAAGTTACTACCACCCTCTTCGTCATCTTTGTCTGGGGCAAGTTCTTCCTCGCCATTACAAATGGCAGCCACTTTGTTCAAACCCGCCAGAACAGCCTCTCCCCACTTACCTTCTTTCAGCAGAGGAACCATCTCGTTACGTCCAATAGTTGAGCACTCTGCATCGGTAAGAAACTTTTCCATGCCTTCACCGGGCATAATCTCATAGGCACGGCTTACGCTGGCCACCATGATGATGAAACCTGTGTTCGACTTACCACCAATACCATGAAGATTACCCACGCCAATGGTGAATTCATAAGGATCATCGGGGTCAATCTCCTTGACTGCAATAATCAATCCTCGTACACCCTGATTCTTTTCCAAACGAAACATGATGTCGTTAATGCTGGCTACTTCAGCAGCCGTAAGCACGCCATCAGGATTGCTCACATAACTCACCTGGGTGGAATCATTCGTATTCTTCGGAACAGGTAATGTCTCAGGTCTCCATGCCTTAGCAAATGCACACATTGCACACAATACCAAAGCAAACAAAGATAAAAAACGTTTCATTTTTATAGATAACTCTAAAATCTCACTAATTTAATTCAGGCAATACTATTCTTAAAACACATAGCAAGACCTTAAGGATTCGGTTTAGTATAAGTCCGAAAAGACTTGAACTAAGACGACACCTAAAGGTCTATGACAAAGAATTACTTAAAGAATGTAGTAAAGAACAAGGCTCCTGCCTGTGTCTTCTTCATACCTTCTGCCTTACCAATGCTGTTGCCACGGTCGTCACGAACAGTACCATCACTTTCCACCTTGCCTACTCTATTGCCTCGGTCGTCACGAACAGTACCATCGCTCTCAACCTTACCGATGCGGTTGCCACTGGCATTACGGATAGTGCCATCGCTTTCAATCTTGCCTACCCTGTTGCCTCGTTCATCGCGAACGGTGCCATCGCTTTCAAACTTACCCACACGATTGCCACGATCATTACGAACCGTGCCATCACTTTCTACCTTATTAATCATATTTCCTGTTTTGTTTCGTACAGTAACCGATTGCGCATTACCCATCATGGGAAGCAGCGCAAAACCTAAAAGCAATAAAAACTTATTCATAAACTATAATATTTTGTCATTCATTAAAGAGTATTTCTGAAGTTCTTCATCTTAGAGGAACAGCAAACAACACCCACACTTTTTTCACGGTGCAAAGTTATGGATTTTATTTTATAGTGATTTGTACAAATGGCGCAAATTATTGCATTTTTCGCACAAAAAATACAAATACGGGCTACAAAAGGTAAATTTTTTCACTATTTTAACAACAATTCGTAAAAAATGAGTTAAAATCATTAACTTTGGCACAAAATTCAGATGACACGGAATTATAGATAATAAGGACATATACATACCATGCTAAAAAATGTCAACCGCACTTGGGTACTGATTGTACTTTTGTGTAGCTTATATGCGTGCAAGAAAGCAGTCTCTTTACAAGCCAGCGAGGCAGAAAAAGAGGCTCAGCAACTAGCCGACTCCTTGCGCGACTCAAAAGAACTATACCTATGGATGAAAAGCTATGAACGGCAGAACGAACGTCGTGCTGCCCTAATCATTCGCCAGATGTATGGCAAGACCTTACGCGATGAAAGTAGGTTTGAGGAAGCCATCGCACAGCATGACAGTTGCATTGCCGAAGCCAAGGAACTCGCCGACACCATGCAGCTCATCATTGCACTCAACCACCAAGGTACCAACTCGCGACGCATGGGTGTATTGCAGAATGCTGCAGATTTACATTACGAAGCACTTGAACTAAGCGACGAATTCAGCGACCAGGAATCAAAGGTTGCACAGAAAAACAAGGTTAGGGCACTCAACGGATTAGGAAACGTTCAACTCTCATTAGGCAACATCGAAGCTGCAGAAGCTGCTTTCAGGCGTGCACTTGAAGGCGAAGAAAAACTGGAAAGCTATACGGGACAGGCTATCAATTATGCTAACCTGGGAAGTATATATGAACGTAGGGGAGACCTTGATTCTGCTAAAATATGCTATCTCAAGTCGATGGACCTTAACAACCAGACAAACAATCCTGTGGGCATTGGACTTTGCTACCACTACTTAGGGCATCTGGCAGAAAAAAAAGGTGATGGAGCTGAAGCCATCCGTAACTTCCAGTTAAGCTACGAAACCTCACAACCTACAGGCGACATCTGGCATTGGCTGGAAGCATGCAACGCCTTGGCAATGGCATATTTCAACGAAAACCAACTCGATTCTGCAGCCAAGTACATCGACCTCTCACTTACTTCGGCCATCCAGATTAACTCTAAGGAACATAAAGCTGAGGCCTACTCCATGCGTTCAAAACTGGAAGAGCGAAAAGGGCAGATGGGCAATGCCTTGCAAGACCTTCACACCAGTTTGGCCTATGCCGATAGCGTGACAAGCGAGAGCAACGAGCAACATGTGCAAAACCTTAGAGTAAACTACGAAGCTAAACGACGAGTGCAAGAGGTACAGGAGGCAGAAACACGTGCTGAATATGAGAAAAGCATGCGCAAAACCCTGACGTGGAGCATTGTTGTCATTGTGATACTCGCCATCATCGCCGTCATCGTGCAAATACGCGCCGCACGCACCAAGAGACGCGCAGCTGAACTGCAAAAGCTGGCAAACGAGCAACTGCTGCGAGCCAGTCAGGAGCGTCAGCTCTTCTACCGCAACATTACGCACCAGCTTAGAACCCCTCTTACCGTAGTCATCGGTATGGTTAACCAGCTAAAGGATCACATTGAGGAAGACGACATACAAGGTCAGGAAGAACTGGCTGCTACACAACGACAGAGTCGCGAATTGCTCGACTTGGTCAACCGTATGATCAAGGTATCAAAGGATGGTGTTGACATGCCTTTGTCTGACGTGGTTCCCGACATAAATGGACACCTACGCAACGAGGGCGAAGTAACACGTTCGGGTAGCAACTCTGCCATTGCACGTTCTGTAAAACAAGCGGCCATTGCGCGCAAGAATAATAGGGACGGAAGAAGCAATGCGTTTACAGATGGAGCTACGGTGGTCATTGCCGAGGACAATGAGGACGTGGCAGCACTCATCCAAACCATCTTCCAAAACAATGGTTATATAACCCACGTGGCTCGCGATGGACAAGAAGCACTCGAGATACTTCAGAATAACGATCTGCCCGACATTGTCATTACCGACATTGCCATGCCACGCATGGATGGTTTGGAGCTCATTCGCAACATACGCGCAGACAACACCATGAACCACTTGCCCATTGTTGTGGTTTCGGCCCGTGTAGAAGATAGCGAGCGACTGGAGGGTTTGGACGCTGGTGCCGAGGTGTATCTGGCAAAGCCATTCATTGTGGACGAGTTGTTGTTACGTGCCCAAAAACTACTGGAGCAAAGAGCCGTGCTGCGTAAGAAGTTCAGCAGTCAGGAAGAAAGCAATGAGCTGTTTCAAAACCTTGAGAGCGAAGAGAAAAGTTTCTTTACACTTATCAACGAAACCATTGAGACGCACATCAGCGAGCCGACACTTAGCAGTAGCGTTTTGGCGGACAAGGTGTGCATGAGCCGTTCTCAACTCAATCGCAAAATAAAGAACCTGACAGGTGATGATACAAGTCACTACATTCGCAATCGACGCATGATGCTGGCATGCCACTTATTGGTTACCACCACACAACCCATTGGAAACATCGAAACTCAATGTGGCTTCGACACACCAGGATATTTCTCACGTACATTTAAGAGCATGTATGGCACCACACCTACCGAGTATCGCAGAAATGGTGGAAAGGTGTCTGCATAAAATCTCTCGTATTTTTGTCATCTATTTTTTTCTACTCATAGCCTTCCCGATATCATCCCGATATTAACCCGATACATTCCCGTTACTTTCCCGAATGATCTCAACCCGAAGAAAACAGGTGCCTTGGCCGGTTTTCTGCATTTAATTGTAAGGAAATAGGAGAAAAGCCCCTCTCTGGACGGAAGGGCGGGGGTAGAGCCTTCTATTCCTCCTACCTTCGCATAACTTTCACTCACAGTTCACTCACAGTTCTCCACGGATTTGTGAGCGCACCTTGAGTGCACCCTGAGTGAAGTGTGAAGGAATGCGAAGGAATGAAACAGCATTTTTGCACTATTGACATCATTTTAGGCCTAAAAAAATCGGATTTTTAGGGTAATTTACCAAAAATACAGGCATTTTGCACGATTTATACAAATCTATGCGCACCACGTGAAAAAGAAAAACACGATTTTTTAAGAACTTTGCACCCAGAAACAAATAACAGAATTAACAAAGATATGATGTACACACATTTCTCGGAAAAGGCTACAATGCAACGCTACATTAAGATGCTCGGAAAGAGCCAGCCTTTCTTCCTGAACCCAGACTACAACCTAGAGCAATTGTGCAAGGATTTAGAGACCAACCGTCTTTACGCATCGCGTTTTATCAATAAGACATTCGGCACAAAGTTCCCTACCCTACTCAGAAAACTCCGACTGGCTTATGCAGAGCGTCTGGCACACAATTCTCCAGAAATGAAGATTACCGATATTGCCCTCAATTCGGGATTCAACAACATGACTTCTTTCCGCCGAGCCTATGCAGAGAAGTATAGCTGCTGTCCCAGCGAAGGTATGAGAGCACATGCCTAAGGTAACAAGGAAAATAAGAAGCCTACTAAATTCGAAACAGAATAGCAAGGCATTAAGATAAGCAGAAAATAATAAGGTATTAAAAATACAAAAAAGAAAAAAGACAACAAAAAGCACATTGGTGTTCGAGAACATTACACTTCCACATATATAATAAATATCGATTGCAAGAACATTACACTTCCATATATACTCAATAACTATCAAAATACATTATTAGAAACTGCTTAAATATAAATAATGAGAATTACAAAAATACGAGATTCATCAAACTATGAGTTTTAAACATCAAGCCCTCGTATTTTTGTAATTCTTGCTTTTTATCCCCTACACCATCAATTGTCTGACGATAACATTTTATCTCCCTACTATTGTCCGAAGAAGAAACATTTATCCTCCTACAATCTTTTTTATTTCACTCAACTTGTTGAGAGCTTCAAGAGGCGTGAGATTGTTGACATCCAGATTGAGGATCTCATCACGCACCTGAGTAAGGATAGGATCATCCAGTTGGAAAAAGTTCATCTGCACACCGCTGTTTTGCTGTTGTGCCACGCTAATCTTTCCATCCACACCATCCTTATTGCGTGAGGCTTCGAGCTGCTGAAGCACACTTTCTGCACGCTTTACAATGCTCATGGGCATACCAGCCAACTTAGCCACATGGATACCGAAACTGTGTTCGCTACCCCCTTGAACCAACTTACGGAGGAAGATAACCTTGCCATCCACCTCCTTCACGCTTACGTTAAAGTTTTTAACGCGTGAATAGGTTTTCTCCATCTCGTTCAGTTCATGGTAGTGGGTGGCAAACAGGGTACGCGCCTTGCCCCTGGTGTTTTCGTGGATATATTCCACAATTGACCATGCAATGGAAATGCCGTCGTAAGTGCTGGTGCCACGTCCCAGTTCATCAAACAGCACAAGACTGCGTTGAGAAATGTTGTTAAGTATGCTGGCAGCCTCATTCATTTCCACCATGAAGGTACTCTCACCCATCGAAATGTTATCGCTTGCACCTACGCGAGTGAATATCTTGTCCACAATGCCTACGTGCGCGCTTTCTGCGGGCACGAAAGCACCTACCTGGGCAAGTAGTACAATGAGGGCGGTTTGACGCAGCAGAGCGCTTTTTCCGGCCATATTAGGACCCGTGATGATGACTATCTGCTGCTTTTCCGTATCCAAGTACACATCATTGGGTACATAATGCTCGCCTACTGCCATCTGTCGTTCAATGACAGGGTGGCGACCTTGGCGGATATCAAGCACCTCTGTCTCGTCCACGACAGGACGGATGTAGCGATATTCGCTGGCTACAGCAGCAAAGCTCAACAGACAATCGAGCTGGGCAATAAGCAAGGCATCTGCTTGAAATTCATGCGTATGTTCTGCCAACGAAGTTACAAGCAGATTGAAAAGGCGGGTTTCGAGAGCCAGAATCTTATCTTCTGCACCCAGAATCTTTTCCTCATATTCCTTTAGTTCCTGCGTGATGTAACGCTCTGCCTGCGTCAGGGTCTGCTTTCTGATCCATTCAGGTGGTACCTGTTCCTTGAAAGTGTTTCTCACTTCCAGATAATATCCAAACACGTTGTTATAGCCAATCTTAAGACTGCTGATGCCAGTACGCTCAGCCTCTCGCTGCTGTATCTGCAACAGATAGTCCTTACCCTTATAGGCGATGTTACGCAGTTCGTCGAGCTCTTCATTCACCCCACTGGCTATGACATTACCCTTGTTCACCATCAAAGGAGCGTCAGGATTGAGTTCACGGGCAATGCGGTCACGGATTTCCTCACAGAGATTGAGTTTCTCGCCCATAGCCTTCAACGTGGAGTCCTCCGCTTCCATCAAGGCGCTCTTTACTGGCACGAGGGCTTGCAAAGCCACTCTGAGCTGCTGAACGTCACGAGGGGTGATGCGACCGGTGCTCACCTTGGCGGCTATACGCTCCAAATCACCTATCTGCTGCAGTTGTTCGTCTGTCAGTTCCCTAAGTTCGGGGTGACGGAAGAAACAATCCACCACATCCTGCCGCTGTGTAATGGCACGCACATCCTTCAAAGGGAAAGTCAGCCAACGACGCAGCATTCGTCCTCCCATAGGAGTAATGGTTCTGTCGATGACGTCAAGCAAGGAAGTACCTCCCTCATTCATCGAGCAGAGCAACTCCAAACTGCGCAGGGTAAACTTATCAAGTCGCACAAAGCGTTCTTCCTCGATGCGGCTGATGCTGGTGATATGCTTCACCTGAGTGTGCTGAGTCATTTCGAGGTATTGCAGGATGGCACCTGCTGCCGCGATGCCACTCTTGAGGAAGTCAATGCCGAAGCCTTTAAGATTCTTCACCTGAAAATGACGGGTGAGCTTTTGTTGAGAGGTAAGCTCGTTAAAACACCAGTCGTCCAGTTCGTGGGTGATGTGACGTGTGCCAAAGCATCCTTCAAACTGGCCCTTCTTACCACGTTCATAAAGAATCTCCTTAGGCATGAAGTTACCCAGCAACTTATCCACATACTCTACCGTGCCCTGGGCCGTCATGAACTCACCCGTACTGATATCCAGCAAGGCAATGCCACAAGCTCCCTTCCCAAAATGAATGGCAGCCAGGAAATTGTTTTCCTTACAGTTCAGCACATTATCGTTCATCACCACACCGGGAGTCACCAGCTCGGTGATGCCACGCTTTACCAGCTTTTTCGTCATCTTAGGATCTTCCAACTGGTCGCAGATAGCCACTCGGCGACCTGCACGTATCAGTTTGGGAAGATAGGTATCGAGGGCATGAAAGGGGAAGCCAGCCATCTCGGTATTGCTGAGAAACTCCTTGTTGTTGTTTCTGCGGGTTAAGGTAATACCCAATATCTGTGAAGCCTCTACAGCATCTTGTCCGTACGTCTCGTAGAAGTCGCCACAACGGAACAAGAGAATAGCATCGGGGTGCTTCTCCTTCAAGTCGAAAAACTGTTTCATCATGGGCGTCAAGCCCTCGGTCTTTGCCATGTCTGTTTATTAAGGTTATGAGATACCGCCTGGTTTACGAATGTATTTCATTAAGGTATCTAACATTGTTATCATCTTATATGTTGAACATTCTCAAGCGCCTACCCAACTTTTATTCTTTTAATTTTAACTATGAACTATGAACTATGAACTATGAACTATGAACTGTATTAAAGTTGTTGCATGTCATTCAGTTTCTTATAGTAGCCATTCAAGGCTATCAGTTCTTCGTGCGAACCACGTTCCACGATACGTCCCTCGTGCAATACGCATATTTCATCGGCACTACGTATGGTGCTCAGACGATGTGCAATGGCAATGGTGGTACGTGTCTTCATCAGCTTTTCAAGAGCCTCCTGAACCAGTCGCTCACTCTCAGTATCAAGAGCTGAAGTGGCCTCGTCGAGGATGAGGATGGGAGGATTCTTAAGGATGGCACGTGCTATGCTGATGCGCTGGCGCTGACCACCGGAGAGTCGACATCCACGATCGCCCACAGAGGTATCGTACCCCTCTTCCATCTGCATGATGAAGTCGTGAGCATTGGCTATCTTGGCTGCAGCGATAATCTCCTCCTCGGTGGCATTTTCTGCACCAAAGGCTATGTTATTGCGAATGGTATCGTTGAAGAGTATTGCCTCTTGATTGACATTTCCGATGAGGCTGCGCAAGGAACGAATGCTGAGCTGACGGATATCCGTTCCGTCAATGCAGATGCTTCCTCCTATAATGTCGTGATAGCGGGGGATAAGATCCACAAGCGTACTCTTTCCGCTTCCACTTTGTCCCACCAAGGCAATGGTCTTGCCCTTCTGCACGGTCAGGTTGATGCCTCTCAGCACAGGACGATCCTCGGTATAGGCAAAATCAACTTCCTTGAACTCAATGCCTTGTTCAAGCGACTTAACCTCTGCAGGCTGAGCCACCTCCTTAATGTGGTTCTCTGCATCCAGAATCTTATCGATACGCTCCAATGAGGCCATACCTTTCTGGATGGCATAACCTGCACGGGAGAGGTCTTTCAAGGGTTGCAAAGTGGTGTAGAGGATAACCAGGTAATAGATGAACATACTGGCATCGATGGGTGAATGACCTGAGAAAATCAAAGTACCGCCAAACCATAACACGATGACAATCATCACGGTACCCAGAAACTCGCTCACAGGATGTGCTGCACTCTGGCGGATAGCTACTCGCGTAGAAGCCCTGCGAAACTCGTCGTTGACTGTCTCAAAGCGATTTATCATCTTCTTCTCGGCCAGGAAAGCCTTGATGATGCGAAGTCCACCCAGCGTCTCTTCAATCTGACTCAAACCGTCGCTCCACTTTGACTGAGCATAGAGCGAATTGCGCTTCAACGACTTACCAATCCTGCCGATACCGAAAGCCAACACAGGCACTACGAGCAAGGTGAAGAGCGTGAGCTGCCAGGAGATGTAGAAGAGTGTACCCATATACACCAGGATGAAGATGGGGTTCTTGATAATCATATCCAACGACGAGGTGATGCTGGCATCCACCTCATTCACGTCGGTTGACACACGGGCGAGGATGTCGCCTTTGCGCTCCTCACTAAAGAAGGAGAGTGGAAGAGAGACAATCTTGCGATACACCTTGGCACGAATATCGCGCACAATGCCTGTTCGGATGGGCATCAGGGTAGCCGAACCTCCGAAGTAGCAACCGGTCTTGAGCATTGCCATCAGGGCCAATGCCAAACCCAGCAAAAGCATAGTGGTGGCAGGACCGTATGCGGCAATCAACTCCTGCGAATAGTAGTTGAGGTTGTTCTTGGCACACTCGCCAAAGCCAGCACTACCCCACTCCATAAACTCATAGTGTGTCTGTTCCACCTGAAAGAGGATGTTCAGGATAGGCAATAGCAATGAAAACGAGAACACATTGAAGAAAGCCGTCAGGATATTGAAACCGAAGGTGGCCACAATGTATTTCTTATAAGGGGCAAAGTAAGGACCCATCTTTTTCCAGAAGGAAGAGTCTTTCTTCTTTCCCTCTCCTGCCACGCCTTTGGCATTAGAGTGGGGAGTTGCTACGCTTTGCTTATCACTTTTTTTCTCTTTCATAAGTTTAACTGTTCATAATTCATTCTTTTCCTACATTATCTTTCGTCCTTCATATCCCAATCTAAAATACTGGGATTGAATCGGATAGAGTAACATAGGGTAGGGAGATGCTTCCTACTTTCTTCCAAAATCGGCAGGTATCTCACCCCACTTTTCGGTATCCCATTTGAGGATGGGCACACGGAAGTCGTTTTCTCTCAACCACTTCTCGGCTCTCTCTACGAGGTTGAGCACCTGTGCAGTATCGGCATTAAGAGCCAGGGTAGTCTTAGCCTTCTTGTTGCGCACCCATGCCTGTCCGCTCACGCTGTCGCTATAGATGGGCATGGAGATGCCTTTCTGCTTCATCAAGGCCAGGGCATGCACAATGGCCAGAAACTCCGCTATGTTATTGGTTCCCAGCATAGGTCCCACGCGAAAAACCTCCTTCCCGCTGGGCAAGTGCACTCCCCTGTACTCCATAGGCCCCGGATTGCCCGAGCAGGCACCGTCAACGCAGAGAGCTTGAGAAAGACTCTCCCCCCGCCCTCCCTCTAGGGAGGGGGCTCCATTTCCGCTCAAAGAGTTTTGAGGCGAACTTGCGGTATTTTTATTTTTTTCTGCCATAATAAAATCTACAACGTGTTGGGTATTCTCCAATACCTCATCATTGGTAAATCGAAGAACCCTGAAACCATGACGTTGAAGCCAAGATGTACGGAGTTCATCGTATTCTATCTGTTGTTCTTCAGCATGATAACCTCCGTCAACTTCTATCACTAATTTTTCATTCAGAAAGATGAAATCTACAATATAGTCACCTACGATATGCTGCCGCAGTACCTTGTGCTCACGCAAATGCTCCCAAAGCCACTTTTCAGCATCAGTAGCATGTTTCCGGTTCTCCCGAGCAAATTCTTTTAATAAAAGATATACATCAGGCGATGACGTCTCAAATTGCCGTTTCATCTTTCTCAATAATTATCTCGACATCACTAAGTAGCCCCCTCCCTAAAGGGAGGGCGGGGGGAGAGTCTTTACATGCGTTCCGGCACTTCGATGCCCAGCAGGCCAAGACCGTTCTTGATGACCTTGCTGACTGCTGAAGACAGAGCCAGGCGGACAATCTTCTTGTTTATATCCTCTTCCTTCAGCACGCTGAAGTCATGATAGAACTGGTTGTACTCCTTGACGAGTTCGTAGCAGTAGTTAGCAATGCAAGAGGGATTGTAGTCGGTACCTGCCTGACACACAGCAGCGGTGAAACCGTTAAGATGCTGAATCAAGCTGATTTCCTTGTCGCTGAGTTCAGCCTCAGTAGGAAGTGTGGCTGGCACTTCGATACCCTCGGCAGCAGCCTTGCGCAGGATGCTGCGAATACGGGCATAGGTGTACTGGATGAAAGGACCGGTATTACCATTGAAGTCGATCGACTCCTCAGGATTGAAGAGCATGTTCTTGCGGGCATCCACCTTGAGGATGAAGTACTTCAGGGCACCCATACCTACGATGCGGGCAATCTCATTCATCTCCTCCTCGGTGATGCCCTCAAGCTTCTTCACCTTGTCGGCACTCATCTCCTTGGCATTGGCCACCATGGCAGCGATGAGGTCATCGGCATCCACTACGGTTCCCTCACGACTCTTCATCTTACCATTAGGCAACTCCACCATACCATAAGAGAAGTGTACGAGGTCCTTACCCCACTTGAAGCCGAGCTTGTCGAGCAGGATGGAGAGTACCTGGAAGTGGTAGTTCTGCTCGTTGCCCACCACATAGATCATCTTGTCGATGGGGAAGTCCTGGAAACGGAGCTTGGCCGTACCGATGTCCTGGGTCATATAGACGGATGTGCCATCGCTACGCAACAGCAGCTTCTCGTCAAGTCCTTCCTTGGTGAGGTCGGCCCATACAGAGTTGTCATCGCGACGATAGAAGAAGCCTTTCTCCAGACCTTCCTCTACCTTCTCCTTACCCTCAAGGTAGGTATTGCTTTCGTAATATATCTTGTCGAAGCCTACGCCCAATGCCTTGTAGGTCTCGTCGAAGCCGGCGTAAACCCACTCGTTCATCTTCTTCCAAAGGCCACGCACCTCGGGATCGTTCTGCTCCCACTTAACGAGCATCTCGTGAGCCTCCACGATGAGTGGAGCCTCCTGCTTAGCCTTCTCGGTAGCAGCTTCCTCGGCCATACCCTCAGCCACGAACTTGGCCGTAAGCTCCTTCACCTCCTCGCGATAGTGCTTGTCGAAGGCCACGTAGTAGTCGCCAATGAGGTGGTCACCCTTCTTGCCCGACGACTCGGGAGTCTCGCCGTTGCCATACTTCAGCCAAGCCAGCATCGACTTGCAGATGTGGATGCCACGGTCGTTCACGATGTTAGTCTTCACCACCTTGTTGCCGTTTGCCTCCATCACGTTGGCAAGTGCCCATCCCAACAGGTTGTTGCGCACATGACCCAGGTGAAGGGGCTTGTTGGTGTTGGGACTTGAATATTCAATCATCACCAGGGGACTATTCTCGGTGACAGGTTGGAAGCCAAACTTCTCCTCGGCATTCACACCCTCGAGCATCTTAATCCAGAGGGCAGGTGAGATGACAAGGTTCAGGAAGCCCTTTACCACGCTGAAGCGGCTCACCACGTCGGGCACGTTCTGCACCAGATATTCGCCAATCTGCTGGGCGGTGTCCTCGGGCTTCTGACGACTCATCTTCAGGAAGGGGAAAACTACGAGAGTGAGGTTACCCTCAAACTCGGCTCTTGTTTCTTGCAACTGTACCATCTTCTCGGGTACCTTCTGGCCGTAGAGGGCTTCAATGCCTGCGATAACGGCTTCTGAGATTCTGCTTTCGATACTGATCATTTTATATTCGTTTTGTTTGATTTCAATGCTTTGTGCACACGTATAGGCGCGCATACACACAAAAGTGCGCAAAGGTACGAAAAAAAAATGATAGTGTCAAATATTGCACCTACATTCTGATCTTTCTACAGCCTTCCCCCGAGGTTCCTCCGAGGTTCCTACACAAATTCGTGGAGAATCGTGGGGGATAGTCGGGAGAAAGTTGGGAGCAGTACGCAGTACACAGTCCA
>JAKSLO010000025.1 GCA_024401185.1 Bacteroidaceae bacterium
CGTGGTATCATCGACGCTATCCTCGACGGTTCTATCCTGAAGGCTGAGACCAAGATGATCCCCATGTTCAACTTCGAGGTTCCCACCGCTCTGCCCAACGTAAATCCCGCTATCCTCGATCCTCGCGACACCTACGCTGAGGCTTCTATCTGGGAGGAGAAGGCTAAGGATTTGGCAGCTCGCTTCATCAAGAACTTCGCTAAGTACACCACCAACGAGGCTGGTAAGGCATTGGTAGCTGCAGGTCCCCAGTTGTAATAACTGGGCCGAAAGCAACTTTTGCAAGACCTCAACGAGGTAAGGCACTCGTTGCAGCTGGTTCTCAGTTGTAATTGTTACTAAACAATGCATATTAGGAGCCGTCCCTTTTTGGGGCGGCTCTTTTTTTGCAAATCTCGTGTAATTTGTTCTTGTGCTATACGTTTTTTGATTGTTTGTGCTTGCCGTTTCAGTTCTTTTTCATAACTTTGTGCCATATAGACATTTGAAATTATGAAGTCGTTAAAATTTAATGCTGTTACCCTCAAATTATTGTTGGTAGTTTTGTGCGCAGGATACTCTTTTCTTTCCTATTCTAAAGACGATGTCGCTAAGCATGTGGTTACGGTTACCGCCCATGGAGGTGGTGGCTATGTGTTGTGTAATGGAGAGGAGTTAAGGAATACGTCTGTCAATGTAATGGTTGAGGATGGCGGCTCTTTGTCGGTCATAGGCTATCCTGATAATGGCTATCGTGTGGGGTGCATCACGAAGCAGCAAGAGGGTTTCATGCTGACTACTACCGATTATACTAATAGAACTTCAGTAAGTCGTACCGCAAAAATATCCTATATCAAGCAGGATGCGAGTGTTGATGTGTATTTTGAAGAAATACCTAATCCCATTCCTTCGTATTCTGTCACCGTCACCTCTTATGGCGAACATGGTCATGTGGAATACAACGGTCAGAAAATCGTCAATGGAAGCAAGGTTTTCCAAGTTAAGGAAGGTGGCTGTTTGAGTGTTACAGGTTATCCCGACAAGGGTTATCGGGTATCTCGTACAAGAACGCAGAAGGATGATACCTTTGGCATGGCAATCGACTATACCAATAGGTCTTCAATAAGTCGTACTGCCGAAGTTACTGATGTTAAGCGCGATGCTACAATAGAGTTCTATTACGAACAATTGGAGCCTGCCGATCCTGTTACCATCACGGCATCCGATAAAACCGAGATTTACGACGGAAACGTTCATGCCATTTCGTTTTCCGTTCCTTCAAATGTGCCTGTAGGTGAAGTTGTTAAGTCGGTTTACAGGAAAGAGGGTGAGGACTGGCTTCCGACTTCTCCTTCTGAGGTTATTGGCGCAGGTTCATACAAGTTCGTTTTCAGGATTGATACCGATTTGTATATTGGTGAGACAAGTGCCATACTGACCATCAAGAAAGCGAGCCAAACAATTTCTTGGGATCAGAGTTTGCCAGAATTTAAAGTCACGAATAAGCTGAAGTTGGTAGCATCGTCGTCTTCAGGTCTGCCTGTAACTTTTGTCTCTGGAAATAACTCTCTGGCAGAGGTGGTTACCATAAATGGTGAACAATACTTGGAGTGCAAGGCTCCTGGCATGGTGAAGATATCTGCACGACAGGTTGGTAATGAGAATTATTATAGTGCCGTTGCTGTGGTAAAGGATGTAACGATTAAAGACGTCAACTTTTCCTTAATCAGTCAGTTACCTGATTGGAAGTCTCCCAACAAGGAGCATGGCACCACTTCGTTAAAGGAATACGCCTTCCATGCCTCTAAGGGAGATATGCTCTCCTTTGATTGGTTTACAAGTTCCGAGGCTATTTATGACAAGTTGCTTGTGGGTTTCAATGGCGAAGACATCCTTTCGGAGAGCGGAATAGATAACGCTGGCACCGAGAGCATTGACATCAGCGAAGACAAGGAGAATGTCATGAGCGTATCGTATGCGAAGGACGGATCTTATTCTGCTGGTTTGGATGAGGTCTCGCTAAGCAACATCATCCTGAGGCGTGAGGCACCCAATGACCATTTCGACAATGTGGATATAGAAGATGCCCACAGGAGTCTGGAGGTGAAGCGTGATGTGGAGGTCGACAATCTTTTCTACAGCCGTAGCTTTAACAACACAAAGTGGCAAGCACTCTATCTGCCTTTCTCCATAAGCTATGATGACTGGAAGGACGATTTCGTCGTGGCGAGCATCCATCAAGCCCTGCAATATGATGATAATGAGGATGGAAGTGTTGACAGGAATGAAATAGAGGTTTCTGTTGTGGAAAGTGGTATTCTTGAACCTAATACCCCCTATTTCATCAAGGCCAAGTCGGTTGGCACTAAGAGCCTTACGTTGCACAACCTTACGCTTTGCAAGACGAAAGAACTTAGCACAGAGGTCGTGTGTGGTGATACCAAATTCCTGTTCACGGGTACCTATCATGTTGTCTCAGGAACTGAAATGAAGCAGAACGGACATTATGCCATGGGCGGTGGTTCGCTGATTCATGCAGCGTCGGATGACAGCAATTTGGGCGCATTCCGTTGGTATATGGATGTGACCGACTTGGAGGGTAACCCCAAGGACGTGAGTGAGGTGAAGATATTTGTCTTTGATGACGAGTGGGGTGCCACAGATAATGGCTCTTCAACGGCCATAGAGTCAATGAATTGCGGTCAGCGGGCAACAGAAGTGTTTGACCTCTATGGCCGCAGGGTAGTCAATGCCAGAAAGGGCATTTATGTAAAGAATGGTAAGAGGTATATTGTTAGATAATTCCAGGAACTAAAGTTATGAAAAAGACTTATCGCAAGCCCACTGTAAGACGAAATGAATTGAGGGTGTCTGACAGCCTCATGCACACATCCAATATCGGTATTGGTGGTGAGGGCTTTTTTGACGTAAGGTCGGAAAACAGCTATGAAGACGATGGGTCTTCTGTTGCCAATGATGTCTGGGGGCAGGATTGGTAGGCTTCTCTTTTATCCGTTATTGCTGTCCTAAGCAAAGAAGGGTTCGAGGTCTATCGTATCCCTTGCCAACAATGAGGACACAGTAATTACCAAAGGCACTTATCTTTTTTATGAAAATATTTGCAAAACATACAAGTGCTTTGTGCCTTTGCAAACGTAAAGATGATGCGATTTTCCTTCGTTTTTCCTCCAATCAGCACCCTATGAGCGCACAATTGGCTTACGTCTGGCTTACGTGTTTTGACGTAAGCCAGACGTAAGCCAATTGTGTCATGGTCGAGTGCACGCTGTAAGATCCCAAGGGCATCTTTGAAGGAAATAAAAAAAACATACATTTTTAGTATCAGCTGATAGTTTGGTGGAAACAAAGTCACAAGAGTGTTGGCAAGAGGGCTTGCCCTTATGTCTAAAATAAACTTGTTGTGGATAGCCTAATTCCCCACTTACTACGGTTGTTGGAGTATATTGTCCACTGCTCGCCAGCGAAAATAGAGGAAAAAAGCATCATCTAAGGTTTAATAATACGAAAATAGTTAAATGCATAGTGAAACCAAAAACATCAACTATGCTTTGCTGGGCAGAGGACATGGTAGCCATTACAGACAAAGGACTGTTTGTCCGAGACGAGTTTGTGGCATGGGAAAACATCGTTGGCATCTACGCAAACAAATTTTATGTTATCATTGATACAAACGATACTAAAGAAAGGCTTCTTCGAGCTTCTTGGTGGTTAAGATTAAACTATAAAATGGTAGGAGCTGTGGTTACAATCAATAATTTTGATTACGACGGTTCGCAAGAAGAGTTTGTGGCAATCTTGAAACAGCAGATAGAACTCCAAAAGAAACAAAACAATGCCTAATAACATACTTTGTGCGATTGTCATAGGCCTTCGTTGAACATGATATCTACTAAAAATACAGGATGCGTTGCATTTGCAGCGCATCCTTGTGTTATTTTGGTGTAAAAATTTGTGTGTTCGCAGAATTTGGAGTAACTTTGTGACAAATATTCGCTCATGAAAAAAATACTTTCAATCATTGCATTGTTCTGCACGCTGACGGCAGCAGCGCAGTTTGCCAATCCTGTGAAATTCTCGGTCAAGGAAAACAAGATTTCGGACAGCGAGTTCGAAGTGGTGTTTACGGCCAAGATTGATGCTGGTTGGCATGTGTATGGTACCGACATCAAGGATGGTGGTCCCACGAAGGCTGAGATTACGCTTGAGAAACAAGTTGGCGTGAAGCCCAAGGGAAAACTCCAGGCAAGGGGAAATGTTCATCGTGCCATGGACGATATGTTTGGCATGGAGGTCTCCTTCTTTGAAGGTAGTGCCACCTTTGCACAGGCATTCACCATCACCGAAAGCCAGTATGAAGTGAGTGGCTACCTGACGTATGGCGCTTGCAACGACCAGAATTGCTTGCCTCCCACAGACGTGGAGTTTAGTTTTAAGGGAAGCGGAAAGCCAAGCGCCACCCCCGACTCCTCCAAAGGGGAGGAACAGCGGAGCAATGTGAAGGAGGATGCGAAGGCTGTGGCTGAGGTTGCAGAGAAAGTGACTGCAGAGGAGGAGACAGTTGAAGAGGCAGAAATGCCAGAAGAAAAGGCCGATAGCATGCTGCAAGATAGCCCATCCCCTTTGGAGGAGGTGGGGCTTTATACCCCCGTCATCAACGAACTGAAATCGTTTGGCGAGGATAATGCCAACACGGCAGAGAAAGGCCTGTGGACCATCTTCCTGCTCGGTTTGGCAGGAGGCTTGCTGGCATTGCTCACCCCTTGCGTGTGGCCCATCATTCCCATGACAGTCAGTTTCTTCCTGAAACGCAGCAAGGACGACAAAAAGAAAGGCATTCGCGATGCCATCACCTATGGCATCAGCATCGTGGTGATTTATGTTTTGCTGGGTCTGGTGGTAACGCTTTGTTTTGGCGCAAGCGCTCTCAACTCCCTCTCCACAAATGCCATCTTCAATATTTTCTTCTGCTTGATGCTGCTGGTGTTTGCCGCCTCGTTTTTGGGAGGCTTTGAACTCACCTTGCCTTCTTCTTGGGGAAATGCCGTGGATAGCAAGGCCAACAAGACAACAGGCTTGCTCAGCATCTTTCTGATGGCTTTCACGCTTAGTTTGGTAAGCTTTAGTTGTACAGGCCCCATCATTGGGTTCTTGCTCGTGGAGATGGGCACAAGTGGCAGCATCATTGCCCCAACGGTAGGCATGCTTGGCTTTGCTATTGCCTTGGCTTTGCCTTTTACCTTGTTTGCCGTGTTCCCCACCTGGCTGAAGAGTGCCCCCAAGAGCGGTAACTGGATGAACTGCATCAAGGTCTGTCTGGGTTTCTTGGAGTTGGCTTTTGCCCTGAAGTTCCTCAGCGTGGCCGATTTGGCTTATGGCTGGCACATCCTTGACCGTGAGGTGTTCCTTTCACTCTGGATTGTCATCTTTGCTCTTCTGGGCGCTTATCTCATCGGGTGGATTCGTTTCCCCCATGATGAGGATGAATACGATGAGATGGGTGAAGTCATCGTGAATCACCGTACCGGCATCGTACGTTTCTTTTTGGCTTTATTATCCTTTGCCTTCTCCCTTTACATGGTTCCAGGTCTATGGGGAGCCCCCTGTAAGGCGGTGAGCGCTTTTGCTCCCCCCATGTCAACGCAGGACTTCAATCTTCAGAAGGAAGAGGTTGTGGAGGCACAGTTTACCGATTATGAAATGGGTATGGCATACGCTAAGCAGAAGGGACTGCCCGTGATGCTTGACTTCACAGGTTTTGGCTGTGTGAACTGCCGAAAGATGGAGGCAGCCGTATGGACGGATGCTGAGGTGAAGAGTATCATTCGTGAAAAGTATGTTCTTATCAGTCTCTTTGTGGACGACAAGACAGCCTTGCCAGAGGCAGAAGTTGTGAAGGAGAGCGACGGCAGCGAGACCAAGTTGCGCCGTGTGGGCGACAAATGGAGTCACTTGCAGCGTGTTAAGTTCGGTGCTCAGACACAACCTTTCTATGTGCTGCTCGACAACGAAGGAAAGCCTCTAAACACCAGTTACTCGTATAATGAGGACATTCCTTCCTTCATTTCTTGGCTGAACAAGGGCATTGAGAACTACGGGAAGTAAGCGGAAAGAAAGGCATTTCGAGTTTTTCTGCTATTTTTTTCAGCAAAAAATGTAGTAAATGAGGCATTCGTGCGTCATACTTAGGAAAAGACAAGTAAAATCAACAAAAATAAAACAATGAAAAAGTTTCTTTTAATGGTGGCTTGCGCCTTTATGGCGTTTGGTGCTAAGGCACAAAGCCAGGAGGAGATGATGCAACAGGCTATGCAGCAACAGTTGCCTATGGATCCTCAGACAAAAATGGGCACATTGCCCAACGGACTGACCTATTACATTCGTCACAATGAGTATCCCAAGGGACAGGCCAACTTCTATATTGCCCAGAAAGTGGGTTCGGTGTTGGAGGAGGATGACCAGCGCGGTTTGGCTCACTTCCTTGAGCACATGTGCTTCAATGGTACCAAGAACTTCCCCGAGAATCAGGTCATCAAGTACTTGGAGTCTATCGGTGTGAAGTTTGGTGCTCAGCTCAATGCCTACACCAGTATTGATGAGACTGTGTACAACATCAATAACGTACCTACTGTGCGCGAGGCAACCATCGACTCGGTTTTGCTGATTCTGCACGACTGGAGTCACGACCTTACTCTCGATCCCAAGGAGATAGACAAGGAGCGTGGTGTAATTCACGAGGAGTGGCGCTCTCGCAGTTCTGCTACCATGCGTATCTATGAGCGTCAGTTGCCCAAACTGATGTCGAATGCACGTCCTGGTAACCGTCTGCCTATTGGTACCATGGAGGTGGTAGATAACTTCAAGCCCGAGGCATTGAGAGCCTATTATGAGAAATGGTATCGTCCCGACCAGCAGGCTATCATCGTAGTCGGCGATCTCGATGTGGCTCGCACAGAGGCACAGATCAAGAAAATGTTTGAGCCCATCCAGATGCCAGCCAATCCTGCAGAGCGTGAGTATTTCGGTGTACCCGACAATGCTGAGCCTATCGTGGCTACAGATAAGGACAAGGAGCAGACCCTGACTGTGATAAGTGTGATGATGAAGCACGAGCAACCCATTCCCGATGAGTTGAAGAACACCGTACCCGGAATGGTGGCTAGTTTGATGCTGAACTTTGCCCAGAGCATGCTCAACGACCGTTTGGCAGAGATGACACAGAAACCCGAGACTCCCTTCCTGCAAGGTGGTGTGGAGGATGGCATGTTCATTCTGGCCAAGAAGGCCTATGCCCTCACTACTCAGATTGTACCTAAGGAAGGCATGAACGATGAGGCCACTCTGGCTGTGATGGCAGAGGTTTATCGTGCAGCCAAGTTTGGCTTTACTGCTACTGAGTTTCAGCGTGCCAAAAGTGAGTTCATGAGCCGCATTGAAAGCATTTATCAGAATAAGGACAAGCGTCAGAGCGACAGTTATGTGCAGGAGTGTGTACAGCACTTCCTCAACAAGGATCCCATGCCAGGCATAGAGACAGAGTACCAGTTGTGTGGTGCCATACTGCCTCAGCTGAACGTGGAAATGGTTAACCAGGCATTTGCACAGTTGGTAAGCATGAACGACTCTAACCTCGTAATATTGGCGATGAACCCCGATAAGGAAGGCTATGTGCAACCCACCGAGGAGCAACTGCTGGCTAACATACATGCTGCACAGCAAATGGAACTGACCGCATACGTTGACAACGTCAAGAATGAGCCTCTCGTTCCTCAGCTTCCTACTCCCGGCTCTATCGTAAAGGAGAGCGATGTGAAGTTCGGTTTCAAGGAGATGGTACTCAGCAACGGCGTGAAGGTTTATATGAAGAAGACCGACTATAAGGACAATGAAATCATTATGAGTGCGTATAGCGAGGGCGGTATAGGCCGTTATCCTGTTGAGGATCGCTACACGCTGGGCTTGTTGGACAGATACATTTCTGCCAGTGGTTTGGGTAACTTCACCAATACCGAGCTGAGCAAGGCTTTGGCAGGTGTTCAGGCCAGCTGTACTTCTTCGTTCGGAGAGTTCAGTGAAGGTCTGCACGGAAATTGTGTGCCTAAGGATATCCGTACCCTCTTTGAACTGGCATATCTTCACTTCCAGCCTCTGCACCGTGACGATGCAGCAGTAGAGAGTGCTTTGACAACATTGCGTCAGACTTTGCACAACCGTCATGCTAATCCCATGACAGCCTTGCAGGACTCAATCCAGCGTACGATGTATGGTAACAATCCTCGTCTTGTAATCATGGAGGAAGAGGATGTGGATAAGGCTTCTTACGACCGTGCTTTGGAGATTTATGCCGATCGTTTTGCCGATGCCAGCGACTTTAGCTTCTATTTTATCGGTAACCTCGACGAGGACAGCATCCGTACCTACTCGGCTCAGTATCTTGCTAACCTGCCTGTTGTAAAGCGTACCGACAATCCTGTAGAGGCAGGTTTGAAGTTCAAGCCCGGCATCCGCACCAACCGTTTTGCCCAGAAGCAGGAACAGCCTCAGTGCATTGCCTTGGTTGTTTCCTTTGCAAAGGCTAAGAATGAGCGCATGCAGAAGCTTTCTGCCAGCTTCCTTGGTCAGGTACTTAGTACCCGCTACCTGGAGAAGATCCGTGAGGAGATGGGTGCTGCCTATAGCGTACAGGCTTCTGTGGGCCTCTCTCGCGTAGGTGTCAAGGACTACAATGCTGTGATGCAGACTGTGCTGCCCGTTAAGCCTGAGATGTGTGATGATGCCCTGAAGGCTGCCGATGATATTCTCGCAGACTTGATAAAGAATGGTGTGAAGGATGAGGAGATCAACAAGATTAAGGAGCATGAGCTGAAGAACCTTGATGAGGCTGAGCGCCTTAATTCTTCATGGTTGAGCTGGTTCCGTGTCTATATGGAGGACGGCATCGATGTCTATACCAATATGAAGCAGAGCATCCAGAACATATCTTCAAAGGATATTGTCAAGATGGCTAAGCAGATTCAGAGCGGAAAGAACCGTGCTACCATCGTGATGATGCCTGAGTAATTCACAATTCATGATTCACAATTCACAATTCAAAAACCATAATTTGTGAAGATAATTGTAGACGATAAGATTCCCTATATTAAAGGTCAGGTAGAGCAGCTCGGAAGCGAGGTGCTCTATTTGTCTGGTAGCAAGATAGGGCCAGATGACGTGCGTGATGCCGATGTGTTGATGATTCGTACCCGGACACATTGCAACCGTGCTCTGCTTGAAGGCAGTAAGGTGAAGTTCATCGTGACAGCTACCATCGGCTTTGACCACCTTGATGTGGATTATCTGCGCGAAGCTGGCATTGAGTGGACCAACTGTCCTGGTTGTAATGCCACGAGTGTGGGACAGTATGTGCGCAATACGCTTTTCCTGTTGGAACGCGAACGTGGACTCTGCCTGCAGGACGCTACGCTTGGCATTGTGGGTGTGGGACATGTGGGGAGTGCTGTACTTGAGGCTTGCCGTCCTTGGGTGGGGAAGGTTCTGCTCAACGACCCTCCACTTTTGGCATCCTTGAAGGGGAATATTTCTTCTGCCAAGAAGGATGCTGATGCTCCCATGTTGCCAGGTTCACCCTCGGCAGCTGATTTTTCCGACTTGTCAACCTTGCAGCAGCAATGCGATATTATTACTTTCCATACCCCGTTGGTGATGGGTGGCGAGTACTCATCCTTTCATTTGGCAGATGAGGCCTTTTTTGCAGGTCTTGCCAAGAGCCCTGTTGTCATCAACGCGGCTCGTGGCGAAGTGGTGGACAATGTGGCTTTGGAGGCTGCTCTTGATGCAGGACAGGTTAGTGATGCAGTAATTGATACTTGGGAGGGTGAACCTTGTCTTTCACGCACGTTATTAGATAAGGTGTTTATAGGAACACCTCACATAGCTGGCTATAGTGCCGATGGTAAGGCAAACGCAACCCGCATGTCGCTGGAGGCAGTAGCCCGTTGGATGGGTATGACTGAAAAACTTGATTTTCATGTACTCCCTCCTGCTGTTCCCGATGCGTGTAAGCCTATGGGGGATGCTCAAGAAGACGCTTTGCGGTTGTATGACCCCCGTGAGGATAGTGAACGTTTGAAGACTCATCCCATGGATTTTGAGCGTTTGCGTGGTGACTATCCTTTACGTCGTGAAAGTTTTGTGTAATGAAAGTGCAGAATAGGCTTAAAAATGGTAAAATAGTTCAAAAACAAGCCCAATTTGCACAAAATAACCTTATTGTGTGCAAAATTTCGCATTTTTTGCGCTAATTATTTGCACATAAACAATAAAAGTAGTTACTTTGCACCCGAAAAAAGAGAAAATAACGTTTTTATTATAATTTAAACACTGAAAATCATGTCAGAAATTGAAGCAAAAGTAAAAGAGATTATCGTTGAGAAGTTGGGTGTTGACGAGGCAGACGTAGTTGCTGAGGCATCTTTCACCAATGACTTGGGTGCTGATTCACTGGACACCGTAGAGCTCATCATGGAGTTCGAGAACAAGTTCGGTATCACTATTCCCGATGATCAGGCTGAGAAGATCTCTACCGTAGGCGACGCTATCTCTTACATCGAGGAGCACCAGAACGCTTAATAAATTATCATTGAAGATTAGGATTCACCCTCATTGTATCCAGTGGGGTAAATCCTAATCTTTGTTTTTATCATATTATAAATTCTTAATCCGTATTTTTATGGAACTTAAGAGAGTTGTTGTAACAGGTATGGGTGCCGTTACACCATTGGGTAATACTGCAGAGGAGACTTGGCAGAACATTATAAATGGTAAGAGCGGTGCTGCTCCTATTACTCATTTCGATGCATCTGCTTTCAAGACCCAGTTTGCTTGCGAGGTAAAGGGTTTGGAAGCTGAGAAATATATTGATAAGAAGGAAGTACGCAAGATGGATCCCTATTGCCAGTATGCTCTTTGTGCAGCTACAATGGCTATTGAGGATTCTAAGCTTGATCTTGAGAACGAGGACAAGAACCGTATCGGTGTTGTGCTTGGTGTAGGTATCGGTGGTATGCGTACTTTCGAGGATGAGGTTAGCAACTATGCCCTCAACCACGAGACAATGGGTCCCCGTTTCAGTCCTATGTTCGTACCCAAGATGATTAGCGATATTGCAGCTGGTCATATCAGTATCAAGTATGGTTTCCATGGTCCCAACTACATCACTTCAAGTGCATGTGCAAGTAGTACCAATGCTTTGGCTGACGCTTTCAACCTGATTCGTTTGGGTAAGGCTAATGTCATTGTTAGTGGTGGTAGCGAGGCTGCTATTATTCCCACCGGTGTAGGTGGTTTCAATGCTATGAAGGCATTGTCAACCCGCAACGATGAGCCCGAGAAGGCAAGCCGTCCCTTCAGCGCAAGCCGTGATGGTTTCATCATGGGTGAGGGTAGTGGTATCCTGATCCTTGAGGAACTGGAGCACGCTAAGGCTCGTGGTGCTAAGATCTACGCTGAGATGGTAGGCGCTGGCATGAGTGCAGACGCTCATCACATCACTGCTTCTCATCCCGAAGGTTTGGGTGCTATCCTCGTTATGAGCAATGCGCTTGAGGATGCAGGCATGAAGCCCGAGGATATTGACTACATCAACGTTCACGGTACCAGTACCCACGTTGGTGATATCAGCGAGGCAAAGGCTATCCAGGCTGTCTTCGGTCAGCATGCATACGAATTGAACATCAGCTCAACAAAGAGTATGACAGGTCACCTTCTGGGTGCTGCCGGTGCTGTTGAGGCCATGTTCAGCGTATTGTCTGTACAGAACGACATCGTTCCTCCCACCATCAACCATGAGGAGGACGACAAGGACGAGGAGATCGACTACAATTTGAACTTCACATTCAACAAGGCACAGAAGCGCACCGTACGTGCTGCTCTCAGCAACACCTTTGGATTTGGAGGTCATAATGCATGTGTAATCTTTAAGAAATACGCCGAGTAATTCCGTGCGTATTTCCATAATACGCAGAGAAAGAAAGTGTATTTCAACAATCTTATTCAAAAGATAAAGCTCCCTTTCCGAAAGGATAAGGAGCTTTATCTATGTTTATATGCCATCTTGGGCTTCTATCCCAGGAATATAGCTTATTACAAACAGGCATTGATGCATAAGTCGATGTCAGTCAAGGGAAAAGACGGACGATGGCTTAACAACGAACGCTTAGAGTTTCTGGGTGATGCCATTCTGGATGCTGTGGTGGGTGATGTGGTGTACCGCCACTTCACCGATAAGCGTGAAGGCTTTCTGACCAATGCCCGTAGCAAGATTGTGCAGCGTGAGACGCTGGGTAAACTGGCTGTCGAGATGGGTCTTGACAAGCTTATTCGCTCCAATCAACAGCATTCTTCCAACAACCATAACAGTTACATGGCAGGAAATGCCTTTGAGGCACTTGTTGGAGCCATTTATCTTGATTTTGGCTATCAGCGCTGCATGAAGTTTATGGAGAAGCGCATCCTTAACCATCTCATCGATGTGGATAAGGTGGCTTATAAGGAAGTGAACTTCAAGAGCAAGTTGTTGGAGTGGAGTCAGAAAAACAGAATTCACCTTGAGTTCAAGGACCAGTCGCAGAGTACAGACAAGAATGGTGCTTCGATGTTCTCAACGCTTGTGCTCATTGAGGGCATTGAGTGTGGTCGTGGCAAAGGGTATTCTAAGAAGGAAAGTCAGCAAAATGCTGCTCGCGAAACACTTGTCATGCTGAAGAAGCAGAAAGGTTTTGAAGAGAGCGTATTTGAGGCTAAGAGCCGGCGCACCGCTATGGAGGAGCAGCCAGAAGCTTTGCTTCCTGAAATACCCGATGAATTGCTTACCACACAGTCTAAGTCTGTAAAGGCAGATAAAGGCAGTCAGCCAGATAGTCTTGCCAAGCAAGCCAAAGTCGAAAAGCCTGCCAAACAAGATGCATCCGTTAAGCCAGACAAGAAGCAGGACAAGGTTCCTTCTCAGGACAGACCTTCAAAGCAAGGCAAGCCCCTTGACAAGTCGTCAGATGTGAACGTGGAAACTCAGGTGGTTTCTGACCCTATAGAAGACGTGCTTGATGCCATTGATGCCATCGGTACTGAGTCGTCCGATAACAATCAGGCATCTAAGTCGAAACGACGTGGCTCACGACACAAGTCTTCTTCGCTGGAGTCAGCCATCCCTGTTAAATAACATAGCAACATGATAACCTCAATAGCTCGAATGGTTTTCAAGTCGAGACAGAAAGCTCTCGACCGATACAATACTGATGCAGAGGCCTTACAGATGGAGGTTCTCCGCAAACTCACGCATAGTGCGTGCAATACAGAATGGGGTACGATGCACGGCTACCAAGGCATCAGTAGTTATGAGCAGTTCGCTCAGTCGAGTCCCGTCAACACTTATGAGGAACTGAAGGGATTCATTGACCGAATGCGTCAAGGTGAACGCAATGTACTGTGGCCAGGACGCGTGAAATGGTACGCTAAGTCAAGTGGTACTACCAACGACAAGAGCAAGTTCATCCCCGTCTCTCCCCAGGGACTCAAGGATACGCACTATGCTGGTGGTCAGGATGCCGTAACCTGGTATCTGCGCAATAACCCACAAAGCCGCATCCTCGATGGTCGTGCTTTGATTCTGGGTGGCAGTCATGCCCCCAATTACAACCAAAAGGATAGTTTGGTGGGCGACCTTAGTGCCATTCTTATAGAGAACATCAATCCATTGGTCAACCTGGTACGCGTACCCAAGAAGGAAACGGCTCTGCTGAGCGACTTTGAAATCAAGCGCGACCGTATTGCCCGTGAGGCCATGCACAAGAACGTCACAAACTTGAGTGGCGTACCCTCGTGGATGCTTTCTGTGTTGAACCGTGTCATGGAGCTTAGTGGCAAGGAACATCTTGAGGAGGTTTGGCCCAATTTGGAAGTCTTCTTCCATGGCGGTGTGGCCTTCACACCTTATCGTGAGCAGTATAAGCGCCTCATTACCAGTTCCAAGATGCACTATATGGAGACCTACAATGCCAGTGAAGGTTTCTTCGGCCTGCAGGACGATCCTACCGATCCATCCATGAGTTTGATGGTGGATTATGGTGTTTTCTATGAGTTCATTCCGATGGATGAGTTCGATAGTCCTAATCCCACCGTCCTCCCTCTCTGGGGGGTACAGACGGGTAAGAACTATGCCATGGTGATTTCCACTTCCAGCGGTTTGTGGCGTTACATGATTGGCGATACTGTCAAGTTTACCAGCACCAATCCCTACAAGTTCATCATCACCGGTCGCACCAAGTTCTTCATCAATGCCTTTGGCGAGGAACTCATTGTCGATAATGCGGAGAAAGGACTTGAACGCGCTTGCAAGGAGACGGGTGCCGATGTGCGTGAATACACCGCAGCTCCTGTCTTTATGGACGACAACGGAAAGTGTCGTCACCAGTGGCTTATCGAGTTTGCCACGGCGCCTCAGGATTTGTCTCAGTTTGCACGTATCCTTGATGAGAGCCTCCAGCAAATCAACTCTGATTACGAGGCCAAGCGTTACAAGGACATTACCCTCCAGCCACTCGAGATTGTGGTGGCTCGTCAGGGACTCTTCGATGACTGGCTCAAGGGTAAGGGTAAGTTGGGTGGTCAGCACAAGATTCCCCGTCTGAGCAACCATCGTGACTTTATCGAGGAGATGATGGCGCTGAATAGTTAAGAGTTCATAGTCCATAGTTCATAGTCCATAGTTCATAGTTCATAGTTGACTTCGTCGAGCCCTTTGGACTTCATAGTTCATAGATAGTAAAATAAAAATTGACTGACACGTTGAAGAGTATACTGGTTTCCAAGTTCAGTAGGGCATTTGTAGTTATTGCCATGCTCTGTCTGGTGGTTTCGTGTGCCTCTATGGGTTCACCCGATGGTGGACGCTATGACGACGAACCGCCTAAAGTGCTCTATGCTACCCCTGAGAATCGTTCGGTCAAGGCAGATAGAAAGAAAATCAGCATTTGGTTTGATGAGTACATCAAGCTTGAGAACCCCAACGAGAAGGTTACCGTATCGCCCCCTCAGGCAGAGGCTCCCAATATCCGTGCCGATGGCAAGCGAATACGTGTGGACCTCTTCGATGACCTCTTGCCCAATACCACTTATACCATTGACTTCAGCGATGCCATCTCCGACAACAACGAAGGCAATCCAATGGGACTTTTCACCTATTCCTTCAGTACGGGTTCTACCATCGATACTATGGAGGTGAGTGGTGTGGTGCTCAATGCCGCCGACCTTGAACCTATCAAGGGCATTATGGTGGGTTTGTATCCTGCCGACAGCACGTTTTCCGACAGTACCTTCCGCACCCGTCCCCTGACTCGAGTAGGTCGTACCAATGGAAGTGGTAAGTTCAGCATCAAGGGTGTGGCTGATGCCCGTTACCGTGCCTTTGCCTTGCAGGATATGGATGGTGACTTCTGCTTCTCACAGAAGAGCGAACGAGTGGCTTTTGATACCACCTCTTTCACAACCTCTCATCGTCCCGACCTGCGTCCTGATACGGTGTGGATTGACACGGTGCATTATTCCAAGATACGCATGGTGCCCTACATTCATTACTATCCCGATAACCTTGTGCTATTGGCTTTTCTTGAAGAGGGACAGGATCAGCATTTTCTGAAGTATGAGCGTCAGACGCCTGATAAGTTCACGCTCTTCTTTACGGCGCCCAGCGACTCGCTCCCCCACATCAAGGGTTTGGGCTTCGATGCAGAAAAATCGCTCTTCCTTGAGGCTTCACAGCGTAACGATACGCTTACCTATTGGATTCCCGACACCAATGTAGCTTATCGCGACACGCTCTCGTTTGCCATTACCTATCTTGATACCGATTCTTTGGGCAGATTGGTTCCACTTACCGATACGCTGAACATCTCGCCCAAGACAACACATGCCAAACTTGAGAAGGAACGTGTTAAGAAATCGGAAGATTGGGAGAAAGACAGGCAAAAGAAGCAGCGCAAGTCGAAAGAACCTTTGCTCTATGAGGAGAATCCGTTCGAGCGTGTCTATATGGAAACGCAAGTAAAGCCTGGTGGAACTATTGACCCCAACCAGAATGTGTCTCTTACCTTCAGTGAACCCATTGCGAGGATTGACACAACGCGTCTGCATTTCTATCAAAAGATAGACAGTAATATGGTAGATGTGCCATACCTCTTCCTGCCCGACGCATACAATCCGCGCCGATACACGCTCTATGCAGAATGGGAACCCAAGGCAACCTACATCTTCCAAACCGACAGCACGGCTTTTGTAGGTTTGCTGGGACATGAGGCAAAACCCATCAAGACCGACATTCGTGTGCGTTCGCTCGATGAGTTTGGTACCATATTCCTGAAGCTCACCAATCTTGGTCTGCAAGAGGGCGATACGGCCTACGTCGAGTTGCTCAACCGTCAGGACAAGCCTGTGATGAAGGTGGCTGTCGAGAATGAGCGTGCCGATTTCTTTTACTTGAAACCGGGTGATTATTACCTTCGTCTGTTCATTGACCGCAATGGCAATGGAAATTGGGATACGGGTAATTACGACCTGAAGTTGCAACCCGAGGAAGTGTTCTACTTCCCCAAGCCCATCTCTGTCAAGGCCAAGTGGGATATTGAACAGTCGTGGAATGTGCGTGGCATTGACCGTGACAAACAGAAGCCCAAGGCCATTACCAAGCAGAAGCCCGATAAGCAGAAGAGCATCCGCGACCGCAATAGGGAACGTGATGAACAACGGGCCCGGGAAAAGAATAAGGGAAGGGAATGAGAAAAAGTCGTTATCGTAAGCATGTGAGTGCCGATAACGACTTTTTTATTTCTCATTTGTCAGAGTGCCTACTACCTTCACTCGTGTTTCACTCAGTTGGCTTACGTCTGGCTTACGTAAAAACACGTAAGCCAGACGTAAGCCAACTGAGTGAAAGTAGGGTGCACATAAGAGCAAATTCGTGCTATCGATATTAGGCATGTGTGGCAGAAAAAGTGTGTTTTTATCCTTTGGGTTATAAAATATTTTATTTTTTTTTCACCTTTTGCAATATTTGCCCGTGAATATGCGTATATATGTATAGAAAAGCCCAAAAACGAAATGACAACGGAAACAGAAATAAGTTTGGTAGAGGGACTAAGGAAACAAAGTCCCAAGACACAGCGACATGTACTCGAAAGGTACGGAGGCTTTGTCTTCTCCCAGGTGGCAAGGCTGGTTCCAGGCAACGAGGATGCCGAGGAGGTGTACCAAGACGTTTTTGTGAAGGTGTTCAGCAATATAGAGAACTTCGATGCCTCAAAGTCTTCTTTCCAGACGTGGCTCTACCGGATAGCCTACAACACGTCGGTGAGCTTCCTCCGGCAGAAACGGCAACCGATGATCTACTTCGAGGACAATGAGGGAAAGGCGGAGGCCATATCGGAGGATGAGGTGGAAGCCACCTTCGGTCATGCCAGCCAGGAAACGGTGATGCTCATACGAGCGGCCTTGAAACATCTGCCACCCGACGAGCGAGCCATCATCACGATGTTCTACTTTGACGATATGAGCATCAAGGAAATAGCTTACGTAACAGAGGCTTCCTCCACCGGAGTAATCTGTTCGAAGCTACAGAGAACGAGAAAAAAACTATGTAAAATTATTCAAATGTTACGATCATGAACGAGGACAATTTTGACGAACTACGCCTGAAGGACGTAAACCTTCGTGAAGCCATCCGTATGGAAGAGATGGAGCGTCCTCAGATGCCCGTCGATCTCAATGCCCGCCTCATGAAGCGCGTGGACAAAGAGGTGAACCATCGTAGCCAGCGCAAGCGCATCATCTGGCCTCTTGTGGCAGCCGCCTGTGTGGCTGGTATAGTGGCCATCTTCCTCACCCCACCGCGCACCACAGAGGGGGAAACGCATGGCATAGTGGTGGCTCATGTTGAGGCTAAACCTGAACAGAAGCCCGTGCAGCATAAGCCCGAAGCACAACCCGAGCAGACGGAATCGCAGCAAAAGGAGGTGAAGACCGATGCTCGTGCAGAACAGAAGGCTAAGCAAAGGCCATTGTCAACGCCCAGGCAAGAGCCAATGCCCAATATGATGGCAGAGGCCGAGCCAAGCAAGCAGCAAGTGGTTGACGCAACAGCCGAAAAAGGCAATTCGCTACTGGCATTGCTTGAAGAAAAGGCCGATATGAAGGTAGCACCTGAAGAGGTAACTCTTTCGGAGCGTGACATCCCCGTAACCCGTCCAGAGAACCTGAAGTACACCCAGGAGGAAATAGCCCAGATGAAGCGACAATCTAACGAGGCTTACCTCAAATGGATGGAACTGGAACTCGAAATCTCGAAGTTTAATTTGGAACAGTCGGCACAGAGATAGGCTGCTCCTGTAAATTCCCTTTAACTTTCCCATAATTTCTAATAAACAACACAATGAAAAAGATATTTTTCCTCCTTATCGCAGTATGTAGCGTAGTCATGGCAAGTGCACAGACTTCTCGTAAAAAAACGACCAACGACCTTCCTCCTCGTCATGTGGTTGAGGTACTCAATAATGTCATGGAGTCCTGTGGAACTGACAGTACCCAGATTTATTCTGTCGAAAAGAATCCCAATACCAATATGTTGGAGTCGAGCATCCGCATCATGAGTTTCGTCTCCCCTCGGGGCGATTTTGGTGGCGATGAATTTGATCCCATTGCTATTTCGAGAGCTTTTATTCGAGACGAACCACTTAGCTATCAGATACTTCACCTTACTCCTGGCAGCAATGAGAACTTCTCCTTGAAGGCGTTGTTGGAAAATGGTTCACAGTCGGCCAACTTCCGTGTCCGCACCAATCGCTATCAGGAAATGTGGTTGATGTGCACCAAGAACCCTACCAATCCCCAACTGCGTGATGCTTATGCTATCGTGTGGCAGAAGGATGGTGATGAGAGAGTATATGGCAAGGTGTTCATGATTACCTCACTCCGTCCCGACCTTTATGAGCGTAACCAGGAACGTTCAGCCAGCACCTTCAGGATTGACGGTCGCGTGGGTAGTGACCTTAAAGACTCACTCTACGTTTTCTTCATGGCCGACTCGTACGAAGAACTGAAAGAGCTTCGTGTTATTGCCGATACTTACGAGGAACTGAAAGAACTTGATGACGAACGTGTTGCCTATATGCCAGTGAACAAAAATGGCGAATTTGGCATAAGCGTTGAAATCGAACGTCGCAAGTGTGGTGCCATCCGTACCGTCATGCCTGATGGCTCGCTCTGCGAGTTGTGGACCAACCTGGATATGGTACCCGGTAAGACCTACCGTATCACTACGCACAACGGTTTCTACGAAGGGGATAACGAATATGAGAGAACCGTAGGGCGCTACTCAGGACAGAGTATGATTGCAGGTCATGACAATGATGATGTTGAGGGTGATACCCTTGCTGTCTATCAAGGTGGTCGTCTTATTGAAGATACTGTAGCCGTTGATTATGAAGACGATGTTTATCGTTCTCCCAATGTTAACCATGCTTTGCCCAAAGACTTCTCAATGGAAGCTGTACAAAAAGTAAATGAACTCGCTGGGCAAATTATGTTTCGTCTTGAATTGTTGGAGGAAAGATACCAAGGCTTGGAACAATCATTGCGTCCAGAGGTAATAAATGGTTTCAATTTGTCGGGACAGAGCTGGTACAAGGCGGTAGATTATACTTATGACTACATTGACAGGAATAATAAACTTCTTGATAAGGATTTTGAGAAAATGGCGGAAGTAGCATCCAAGACTGGAGTCTATACAAAGTCGGACGCCTATCGGGAAATGATTGATAGATTTGCTGAGCAGAACAAGCATTATGATATGCTCATTAAGAAATTCGGATTCTACTCAAAAACTGCTGCCAAATGTCAGAAGACCATCGCCCGTGCCATTGAGAAATATTCGAAGCTGATGAACAAGGCAATGGCTGAAGGGAAGTAATTCGCAATTCATAATTCATAATTCACAATAATTCACAATGCATCGGTTAGTCGATGGACGGTCTTAGTCAGAACTTAGTCAATACTTAGTCTGTCTTAGTCAAGGCCTCGAACAAGATAATCCGCGATTAGTTTTAATTGATTGTTAAATAGATTCGAGAAGGGGGTGTCCGGCAAATGGATGCCTCTTTCTCCACATAGTCACCTTCCTACATGGGGGCGGGTGATTTCTTTGCGTAATGCGACGAATATGCCACAAAAGCAATGTCAGGCAATACTTCTGCCCCATTGGCAGCCACATAGCCTTCAGACGAATATGCCATAAAAACAATGTCAGGCAATACTGTGTTTGAGGTAAGTTGTCTTAATGCCTTTTGTTGTGAACAAAAATTATCCCAAAAAAGGGGAAAGGAATTGTTTATTTGTAAATAAATGACTAACTTTGCATCATGAAATTTACAAAACAATATATAGAGAATCTGGGTGTAACCATGGAAACTACCACTTTTGCTCCAGAAGGTGGTGTGGCCGAATGGCATGTGATGCTTCATGTGGAGCCCCGAGGTGAAATGTTCAAGGGGCAGATGGAACGTGTCTATGCAGTAGAGGACATGGTATTGTCTATGCCCGAATTTCAAGGTGCCAGATACATTCTTAAACGTTATTTCCTGTCGGACAGTACCAATCAGCACCCCCTGATGCGTCAGGAAGCCGAAGTGGCTGTGAGCGTCATCCAGCAGCAACCTTTGGATGGTTCCAAGATAGGGGCATGGCTTTATTTACAGCGTGGAAGCGAGGTGAAGTGTGAGAGTGGCATGGTGGTGTCGCAGCACAACGGCTATCGTCACCTCTGGAAGATGGGCATGCACCAATGTGAAGGGGATAGTGCCCAGCAGACCGAAGCCTTGCTGGTAGAGTACGAGGAGGCCCTGCTACCTTTCCAGGCAACCTTGGCCGACAACTGCATACGCACCTGGTTCTTTGTGCGCGACGTAGATACGCAATATGCCGGTATGGTAAAGGCACGTCGTGAGAATTTCGTGGAACAGGGACTCACCGAGAAGACGCATTACATTAGCAGCACAGGCATTGGGGGCTTGCCCGCCGATACTCGTGCCATAGTGCAGTTGGGTGCATACGCCTTGGTTGGCTTTGAGCCCAGTCAGCAGCGTTACCTCTATGCATCTACCCACTTGAATCCCACCTACGAGTACGGTGTGACCTTTGAGCGTGGCACGGTCATGGAGTATGGCGATCGTGCTCATGTCTTTATTTCGGGTACAGCCAGTATAAACAATAAGGGTGAAGTGCTGCATGTGGGTGACATCGTAGGGCAGACACATCGTATGTGGGAGAACGTGGAGATGCTGCTCAAGGAAGGTGAAACCTCGTTTGATGACGTCATGCAGATTATTGTGTATCTTCGCGATACGGCAGATTATGAGCTTGTGTCGAAGATGTTTGCAGAGCGTTTCCCTGAGATTCCAACGATTATTACTTTGGCTCCTGTGTGCCGTCCCACATGGCTTATCGAAATGGAATGTGTGGCAGTAAAGGAGCGTTGTAACACTCAGTATAGAGCCTTCTGATGCGTCGCCTTCTGCCTTTTGTCCTCCTTCTTGTCTTAGCCATTGCCATAGGCGTGGCCACCGTGATAGAAGGTCGCATAGGCTCGGAAGAGGCCCATCGCTGGGTGTATGGCGCCTGGTGGTTTGTGGGTCTGTGGGCTTCTATGGTAATGGCGGCTTGCTGGCATCTCTTTCGCAGGAAGATGTGGAAGCGCCCCTCAGCCTTACTTTTGCATGCCAGTTTTGTGGTGATATTGATAGGTGCTTTGATTACGCACCTCACAAGCCGACGGGGGCTCATCCATTTGCGAGAAGGTGAAGCCACTCGGCATTACTACGAGAAAACCGCACGTGAAGGCGTAATGCTACTCAAGCCTTTGCCCTTTTGTCTGGCACTCGACTCCTTCGTGGTAGAGTACGATGACGATGGTGTGACTTGCAGCGACTATGTGAGTCATGTGCTCTTGTCGGATGGCGACGAGAAGGAATACACCACCATCAGCATGAACAATATCGGTCGTTCGCAAGGCTACCGCATCTATCAGAATTCTTATGACGATGACGAGCATGGTAGTCTGTTCTCGGTAAGTTATGATCCTTGGGGCACAGGCGTCACCTATGCAGGTTACATGCTTCTGGCTATCAGCATGATGTGGAACGGATTCCAGCGGGAAAAAAGAAGAGACGTTGTCTCGTGGCAGTCGGGTGCGAATGCAAAGGCGAATACTTCCTCTTCGGGGGCATCGTGGGCCTTTTGGATTGTAGGCGTGTTGCTGGCATCCTATATGGTAGTGTCGATTGCCTTCCGTCCCCTTATGCCCGTATTGAGGTCTCCCTTATTGGTGATTCATGTGGGCGTCATCATGATTAGTTACATACTGCTCATTGTCAGCATGCTGAAACGCAGTTTGCTCAAGCCTGCCGTGTTCTTTCTGGCTGCGGGAATCTTTCTTGGTGCTATGTGGGCCAATGTGTCGTGGGGCTCGTACTGGAGCTGGGATCCCAAAGAGTCGTGGGCCATTATCACCCTCATTGTGTATAGCCTTCCCCTGCATGGCGAGAGTCTGCCTTGGCTGCGTTCCGCTCGCCACTATCGCATCTATTGTGCACTATGCCTGCTATGCCTGCTAATGACTTATTTTGGCGTGAATTATTTGTTGGGTGGAATGCACAGTTATGCCTGATTTGAGGGTAAAATGCGTAAAAAACGTTAATTCTTTTGGATTTACCGCATTTATTTAGTAAATTTGCACCCGATTGTTAATGTTAATATCTTCCGATATGAGTATAAATAAAATTTTAGCAACAGTTTTGCTTGCTGTAGCGATGCCTTTCGCCACTCAGGCTGATGCTGCTAAGCCCCATAGAAAAACTACCAAAAGCCGTTCGCACAGAACAGTTTCTGCTAAGAGAAAAACATCGGCTCAAAACTTTATGAGCTTGCAGGCCTATAACGAAGCCATTGAGGCTAAGACAAATACCGCTGCCATTGCTAATAGCGATGATGTGAGCGGAGAGACCATTGTGAAGACTGCTATGCAGTATATCGGTGTGCCTTACCGTCATGGTACAAGCAGTCCCAAGTCGTTCGACTGCTCTGGTTTTACCAGCTTCGTATATCGTCAGTTCGACATCAACCTGTCACGTGACTCCCGTGCTCAGTACACTCAGGGTCAGATTATCAAGAACAAGAGTGACTTGCGTGCAGGCGACTTGGTGTTCTTCCAGGGTAGTTCTGGCAGAGGTGGTGTAGGTCACGTAGGTATTGTTACCGAGGTGAACCCCAGCGACATGACCTTCAAGTTCGTTCATGCCAGCAGCAAGAAGGGTGTTACCACCGAGCAGTCAACCACAGCCTACTACAATCAGCGTTATGTAGGTGCTCGTCGCGTGCTCCAGAATATTGATGAATAATTAGGGAAAACGGGCGAGGGGTTATTTCTCACCTTTGCACGATTTCTTTTTTGATAGCGTGTTTTTCAAAGCGCAATCATAGCAAGTACAACTGCCACACCCTCCGGTGTGGCGGTTTCTTTTTATATGGTGGTATAAGGCCCAGGCAGCAAGGCACAATACGATTGTAAGTATAACTATACTTTGAGCATTCATGTCATTGTCTTATATCACGAGTAATACTTCTTGAAATACTGTGGTGTACACTCTGTATATCAAACGTCGACTTTTGGCCATTGTCAAAAGTAACTCCTTTGAATTCTTTAACTCCTTTCGCTCGGCTTGCCGCTTAGCAGCTCGCCTGCATAAGAACTCCTTAATACTGAAGCATGCTAAGCTTGCGAAAGTTGAATATACTTATGCGCTGTTGTCTTATATCGCGAATGCAAGCGCACAAATCCACGCTATGGCACATTGGCCCAGCACGATGGCTATAGCCCACTTGGTGCTCAGTTCACGTCGTATGGTTGAGATGGCAGCTACACATGGGGTGTAGAGTAGGCAGAACACGAGGAGTGAAAGAGCCGTTCCTGCGGTCATGATACTGGGAAGCATGTCGGCACCACCATAGACTTGTTCCATAATGGCGCACACGTTTTCCTTGGCAATGAATCCCGTGATAAGGGCTGTGGTAGTCTGCCAATTGCCAAAACCGAGAGGTGAGAAGATGGGAGCGATTGTACCAGCCACGCTTGCTAGTATTGACTGTTCCACCTGTTCATCGGTCAGCAGATTGAAATGGAAGTCAAAGTGCTGAAGGAACCAGATGACGATAGTGGCCAGGAAGATGATGGTAAAGGCACGTTGCAGAAAGTCCTTCGTCTTGTCCCACAAAAGGTGAGACACATTCTTGCGTCCTGGCCAACGGTAGTTGGGTAGTTCCATCACAAAGGGAACTGCCTCACCCTTGAAGGCAAAAAGCTTGGCCAGTATGGCCACAATGATACCTACTATTATACCTAATAGATAAAGCCCAATCATCACCATCCAAGCCTTGTCGCCAAAGAATGGACGAGCCAGGAAGCCATAGATGGCAATCTTGGCAGTACAACTCATGAAGGGTGTCAGCATGATGGTCATCTTGCGGTCACGCTCACTAGGCAAGGTACGTGTAGCCATAATGCTGGGCACCGAGCAGCCAAAGCCTATGAGCATAGGCACAATGCTACGGCCCGAAAGTCCTATCTTGCGCAGTAGCGAGTCGGTAACAAAGGCAATGCGTGCCATGTATCCGCTGTCTTCAAGCATACTAAGGAAGAAGAACAGGCAGAGTATGATGGGTATGAACGTGAGCACGCTACCCACACCAGCCCATGCTCCATCGAGAATGAGCGAACTGACATAAGGATTGATGTTCCACGAATCAAAAGCCGTTCTTATTGACTCGCTGATGCTGCCAATGCCCTCGTCCATCAAGTCTTGCAAGGTTCCACCCACTCCCTCAAAGGTAATCCAGAATATGGCTGCCATGATGAGCAGGAAGGAGGGGATTGCCGTCCAGCGGCCAGTAAGTATGTTGTCGATGCGTCGGCTACGTCGGTGTTCCTTACTCTCGGTAGGCTTTACGACGGTTTTTTCGCAAACCTTCTGAATGAAGTTGAAGCGCATCTCGGCCATGGCAGCAGCACAGTCGATGCCACGTTCCTCTTCCATCTGGCGAAGGATGTGTCGAACGGTTTTCTGTTCGTTGTCGCTCAGTTCGAGTGCCTGTTGCACCAATGTGTCACCCTCTATGAGTTTGTTGGCAGCAAAGCGTATGGGTATGCCGGCTGCTTGTGCATGATCCTCTATGAGGTGCATGATGGCATGGATGCAACGGTGTACGGCACCTCCTTGGTCGGTAGGTGAACAGAAGTCCTGTATGGCAGGCTTCTCCTGATACTTGGCAATGTGTATGGCATGCTTCACCAACTCGTTTACTCCTTCGTTTTTCATAGCAGAGATGGCAATCACAGGCACACCCAGCATTTGTTCCATCTCATTGATACGGATGGTGCCACCATTGCCTTCCACCTCGTCCATCATGTTGAGTGCAATTACAACAGGCATGTCCAGCTCCATCAATTGCATGGTAAGGTAGAGGTTGCGCTCTATGTTGTTGGCATCCACTATGTTGATGATGCAGGTAGGGTGTTCTTCCAGAAGGAACTTGCGCGAAACCACCTCTTCGCTGGTATAGGGACTCAGCGAGTAGATGCCAGGAAGGTCGGTCACCACAGAGTGTGGATACCCTTTGATTTGCCCGTCTTTGCGGTCAACGGTCACACCAGGAAAGTTTCCCACATGTTGGTTCGACCCTGTCAGTTGGTTGAAGAGGGTAGTCTTTCCGCAGTTCTGGTTGCCCAGAAGTGCAAAGGTGAGGTCTTGCCTCTTACCTTCCTTATTCTCTTGGGCTTGATTAGGATGATTAGCGGCTTGTGGATGATGGGCACCATTGTGATGCGAGTGTCGGGGGTCGCCCTCCTCACCATAACGAGGGTGGGGAATCTCTGGGTTCTTTAGTATCTCTACATTCTCAAGCACAGGCTCTCTTGCGTCATCTGTGTGCTTCTGTATGGCAATAGGAGAAGGGGTAGCGTCACTTGGCTCCACGCTTATCTGTGCGGCATCGGCTTTGCGAAGTGTAAGTTCGTAGCCATGCAGACGCAGTTCTATGGGGTCGCCCATGGGGGCGTATTTTATCAGAGTAACCTTGGCGCCCGGAATGAGTCCCATGTCAAGAAAATGTTGACGCAAGGCACCACTTCCTTCCACATGTTGCACGATGGCCGAACCACCAATTTCTAATTCACTCAGTTTCATCATCTGCTTAATTTTGTGCAAAATTACAAATATATTATCGTTTCTGCAACACAAAACATCATTTCTCGTGCCTTTGTGTCGGAAAAATACCCAAAAATGATTACCTTTGTGGAACACTTTTCCTAAAATCATGATAGAGACTTTTACATTTGATAACGGCTTGCGCATCGTGGCAGCACCTTCTGCTACAGATGTGGTGTATTGCGGAATTGTCGTGGATGCAGGTACGCGCGATGAGTTGCCTGGTGAGGAGGGCATGGCCCACTTTACCGAGCACCTCACCTTCAAGGGTACCCACCGACGTCGTGCATGGCACATCTTGAACAGGATGGAAACTGTGGGAGGTGACCTGAATGCCTATACTGCCAAGGAGGAAACTGTGTATTACTGCACTTTCCTGAAGCAGCATTTCTCCAGAGCCGTTGATCTGTTGTTTGATGTTGTGCTGAACAGTACCTATCCGCAGGCCGAGATGGACAAGGAGGTTGAGGTCGTTATTGACGAGATTGAAAGCTATAATGACTCGCCTTCCGAACTTATTTATGATGAATTTGAGAATCTTGTCTTTCAGAATCATCCGCTTGGCCATAGCATATTAGGTAATGCGGATGCCCTGCGAAAGATGAAGAGCGAAGACATACATCGTTTCACGCAACGTCTCTACCAACCGTCGAACATGGTGTTTTACGTATTGGGAAATGTACCCATGAAGCGCATCCTGGCCGAGGTGGAAAAGGCACTTCGTGCTTGTCATGATGATGTGAAGGGGCGCGCTGTTCCGTCCAATCCCTTGCGTGGTGTTGAAACGGCTTCTGATGGTCAATCCTTGCAGGGCGGAGAGGTTGTGCTGAAGAAAGATACCCATCAGGCTCATGTGATAATGGGCACGCGTGGCTTTAGTGCTACCGACCCTCGGCATTTGCATTTGTACTTGCTCAACAACATACTGGGTGGCCCTGGCATGAACTCACGCTTCAACCTGGCTTTGCGTGAACGTAATGGCTTGGTGTACACCGTTGAGAGTGTTTCCTCATGCTATACCGATTCAGGACTTTGGAGTGTGTATTTTGGCTGTGACCCTCACGATGTGGGGCGTTGCAAGAAACTTGTCCTAAAGGAATTGTCACGCCTTACCGATGCACCTCTCTCTGCCTCGTCGCTGGCAGCTGCCAAGCGTCAGCTCATAGGTCAGATAGGTGTATCATTCGATGCCTTCGAGAGCGTGGCAATCGGCATGGCCAAGCGTTTCCTGCACTATGGCAATACGCAGACGTGCGAAGAACTTTGCCGCAAGGTTGAGGCCCTCACGGCAGAGGAGTTGTACCAAACGGCGTGTGAGGTGTTCAAACCCGAACGCATGCTGACGTTGGTCTATGAGTAGTAACCTAAGGATTTATTCACGAAATAACATTGTAAATAATTGAAATATGGCACTTTCTACAGTTTTAGAGGAATTGATTAAAGCATCGGTAGCTGATGGCGTTATCTCAGAAAAAGAGCGTAAGGTGCTCTATGCAAAGGCCAGTGCTGAGGGTATCAGCGCTGATGAGATTGACATAATTATTGAAGGCCGTTTGCAGCAGATGCAAAATGCAGAAGAAGAAAAAAAGCCCAAGGTGGACAAATGTCCGGTTTGTGGCGAGATTATCCCTGCCATGTCGGCCACATGTCCCAATTGCGGCTATGTGATTGATGCAAAGGACAGTGAGAACTTTGCGGTAAGAGGTTTCATGGTTGAGATGGAGGCAGAACTGATGTTGCTTCGCAACGGAAGGGTTGAATCGCCTGCCAAGCTCGAAGGTATGATCCGCCAGGGAAAGGCACTTTATGGTGACAATCCCAGAGTCAAGGCACTCATTCTTGAAATAGAGGATGGAATAGCCAAGCATAAACAAGAGATGGAGAAAAAGGAAAGGGAACGTAAGGCGCAGATTACCAAGAAGAACCTGGGTTGCCTTGTGGGAACAATCGTCTTCAGTGCTTTGATGTTTGTCACCTCATATCAGAAGAAGGGACCCGATGAGGCTTTTCAGGTAATGGGTGGCGCTGTCATTATGTGCCTCATGGCTTATGCGTTCTACTTCTACAGAAGAATCAATAAGAAGTAAGCATTCCTTCGCCGTTGGGTTAGAGTCTTAAGACTTGCAGCCAGGGGTGTGTGAGATGTAGTAATAAGGTGAAATTCAAAAAACATAGCAGAATATGGGAATTTTCAGTAGAGGAAAAAGTGGCGGTGTGATGAATGTCATACGCTGCGATCAGGAAGATTATTTGGTATGGAAATGGCGTCCGTCAGGGCAGGATGTCAATACAACCAGTCGCGAGAATTCGATACGGTGGGGAAGCAGTTTGCGTGTCAAGGATGGCGAGGTGGCTGTCTTTGTGTATAAGCAGAAGGACGGTACGATTCAGGACTTTATCGAAGGCCCCTTTGATGAGACACTTAAGACGTCCAACCTTCCCATCATAGCCAATTTCGTGGCCACGCTGTATGGTGGCGATGCTCCGTTCCAGGCTGAAGTGTATTTCATCAACTTGCAGAGCAACAACCAGATTAAGTTTGGTGTGCCATATTTCGACATGTTCGATCCAAGACTACCCGATCACGGCGTACCTATGGCTGTGCGTGGAACCATAACCTATAACCTTACCGATTACAAGGCGTTCATCAAGAAGAATCGTCTTGTGAACTTTGAACCCTCCAAGTTGCAGCAGCAGATACAATCCATGCTCAATACCGAGGTGAAGAGTGCCGTGATGGGCATTCCTGCCTCTACGGGCATTCCTTTGGTGCAGCTGGAGACCAAGATATCTGAGATAGGCGAGATGCTGAAAGGCAGAGTGGGACCCCAGCTTGAGTCGGATTTCGGCGTTAATCTGAAACGCTTTGATGTGTCGGCCCTCGACATCGACAAGTCGAGCATTTATTACAAGCAACTGCGTGCGCTGACGGCAGGCAACACCGAGAAGACGATGAATGCTCAGGTTGACTTGAATATCAAGAACATGGAAGAGACACAGCGCCTGAATCTGCTGAACATGGAAGAGACGATGCGCATACAGCGTGAGGAGATGCAGCGTGCTCAGCGTTTGCAAACCGAAACCAGCTATATTGGTACGCATGCCCTTGACCAACAGGCCGAAGTGCTCAAGGCTGGTGCACAGAGCCTTGGCAGTATGGGCAGTACTGGCGATGGTGGCGGCGGTGGCATGAATGCCGCTGGCATGATGACGGGCATGATGATGGGTGGTGCCATGGGACAGCAAATGGCCGGCATGATGAACAACATGGGGCAG
>JAKSLO010000026.1 GCA_024401185.1 Bacteroidaceae bacterium
CCTGCGTCAAATTTGAAGAAGGAAATCACAAAGATTCTCTTCGAGAAGGGTTACATCCTGAACTACAAGTTCGTGGAGGATGGACCTCAGGGTACCATCAAGATTGCGCTTAAGTATGACCAGAAGAACAAGGTCAACGCAATCAAGAAGTTGATTAGAATATCCTCACCCGGTATGCGTAAGTATACTGGCTACAAGGATATGCCGAGAGTTATTAACGGATTGGGTATTGCTATTTTATCCACTTCCAAGGGTGTAATGACCAACAAGGAGGCTGCTGATCTTAAGATTGGTGGTGAGGTTCTTTGTTACGTATATTAATAGGAGGAACGTAGAATGTCTAGAATAGGAAAACTTCCCATTACTATTCCCGCAGGTGTTACTGTAACTGTTAGCGACGAGAACGTTGTTACTGTTAAGGGTAAGGAAGGCGAACTGACACAGGCTGTTCACCCCTCCATCAAGATAAATCTTTATGAAGGTGTAATGACCTTTGATATGGATGAGACCAATGACACCGTTGATGCTAAGCAGCGTCACGCTTTCCATGGACTTTATCGTGCTCTTATCAATAACATGGTTATTGGTGTTAGCCAGGGTTATGAGAAGCAGCTTGAGCTTGTCGGTGTAGGTTACCGTGTAAGCAACCAGGGCAATCTTCTTGAGTTTGCTTTGGGTTACACTCACCCCATCCTCATTATGCTTCCTTCTGAGATTAAGGTTGAGACTAAGTCTGAGCGTAATCAGAATCCTCAGATTATTCTCAAGTCTTGCGATAAGCAGCTGCTCGGTCAGGTATGTGCTAAGATTCGTACATTCCGTAAGCCTGAACCTTACAAGGGTAAGGGTGTTCTGTTCATTGGTGAGCAGATCCGTAGAAAGTCTGGTAAGTCTGCTGGTGCTAAGTAACTTTAAAACTTGAAGATCATGACAACAAAAATAGAAAGACGTATCAAGATTAAGTACAGAGTACGTAAGAACATCTCTGGCACTGCAGAGCGCCCTCGTATGACTGTCTTTAGAAGCAATAAGCAGATTTATGTACAGATTATTAACGATTTGACCGGTACTACTCTTTGCAGTGCATCTTCTCTGGGTATGGAAAGCATGCCTAAGAAGGAGCAGGCTCAGAAGGTAGGTGAGTTGGCTGCCAAGAAGGCTCTTGAGGCTGGTATCACCTCTGTAGTGTTCGACCGTAATGGTTATCTGTATCACGGTAGAGTAAAAGAGGTTGCTGATGCAGCCCGTAACGGTGGACTTAAATTCTAAAATTGATTATGGCAAATATTGTAAAGGTAAGTAGCGAAACCGAACTTAAGGATAGATTGGTAGCTATCAATCGTGTTACTAAGGTAACAAAGGGTGGTAGAACCTTCACTTTCTCTGCCATTGTCGTTGTTGGTAACGAGAACGGCATCATTGGTTGGGGTTTAGGTAAGGCTGGTGAAGTAACCGCTGCCATCGCAAAGGGTGTTGAGGCTGCCAAGAAGAATCTGGTTAAGGTTCCCGTTGTTAAGGGCACTGTACCCCACGAGGCTTCTGCTCACTTTGGTGGTGCTGAGGTTTTGATTATGCCTGCATCTGCCGGTACTGGTGTTGTGGCTGGTGGTGCTATGCGTGCTGTACTTGATAGCGTTGGTATCAAGGACGTATTGGCAAAGTCTAAGGGTTCTTCTAACCCTCACAACTTGGTGAAGGCTACTATTGCTGCTCTCGCTTCTATGCGTGATGCTAAGATGGTTGCTGAAAACCGTGGTGTTTCAATTGAAAAAGTATTTAGAGGATAAGGAGGTTTACAATGGCTACGATTAAAGTTAAGCAAGTAAGAAGCAGAATCCATGCTCCCAAGACTCAGAAGGCCACTCTTGACACTTTAGGTCTTACTAAGTTGAACAAAGTTGTTGAGATTGAGGATACTCCCTCAAATCGTGGTTTGATTAACGCTGTTCATCATTTGGTGGCAGTTATTGACTAATTCAAATCTGTAAAATTGTAAAGTTATGAAACTAAATAGTTTGAAACCCGCTTGTGGTGCAACTCATTCTCGCCGTAGAATTGGTCGTGGACCTGGTTCTGGTTTGGGTGGTACCTCTACACGTGGTCACAAGGGTGCTAAGGCTCGTTCTGGCTACAAGAGAAAGATTGGTTTCGAGGGTGGTCAGATGCCTTTGCAGCGTCGAGTTCCCAAGTTCGGCTTTAAGAATATCAATCGTGTAGAGTATCAGCCTGTTAATTTGGCTACCATTCAGAAGTTGGCTGACAATGGTGTTACCACGATCGGTATTCAGGAGATGGTTGCTGCTGGTCTCGTAAAGGCTAGCCAGCCTGTTAAGATTTTGGGTGTTGGTACTCTTACCGCTAAGGTAGAGGTTTCTGCTAACGCATTCTCAAAGTCTGCTGAAACTGCAATTCAAAACGCTGGCGGTACTGCCACAAAATTGTAATTAAATGAAGAAGTTTATAGAAACCATTAAGAACATTTGGGCCATTGAGGATTTGCGCATGCGCATCCTTATCACATTGCTCTTTGCAACCATCTATCGTTTTGGTTCATACATTGTGCTTCCTGGTATTGACCCCAACATTGCTAGTGATGCTTTGGCAAGTCAGGCTAAGGATAATGGTCTGCTCAACTTGTTGAGTATGTTCTCAGGTGGTGCATTTACTCACGCTTCTATTTTTGCGTTGGGTATTATGCCCTACATTTCGGCTTCTATTGTAATTCAGCTACTATGTGTTGCCGTTCCTTCCTTCCAGAAGATCCAAAGGGAGGGAGAGAGCGGTCGACGCAAAATCAACCAGTACACTCGTGCTCTTACCCTTGTTATCTTGATGGTACAGGGACCTGCTTACCTTATTAACTTGCAGAGCCAGATGGGTGATGCAATGCCTAGTGGTAATTGGGGTATGTTCCTTGTATGCAGCACTATTATTTTGGCTGCTGGTAGTATGTTCATTCTTTGGTTGGGTGAACGTATTACTGACAAGGGTATCGGTAATGGTGTATCACTGATCATTATGTTGGGTATTATTGCCCGTCTGCCCGAGGCATTCGGTCAGGAATTGGCTTCTCGCCTTGCTAACATGACTGGTGGTGGTTTGGTTATGTTCCTTATTGAGATTATTGTTCTTTTTGCAGTTGTTTTGGTTGCAATCCTTCTTGTTCAGGGTACACGTAGAGTTCCTGTACAGTACGCTAAGCGTGTGGTTGGTAACCAATCAGTAGGTGGTGCACGTCAGTACATCCCCTTGAAGGTATTTGCCGCTAATGTGATGCCTATTATCTTTGCTCAGGCTTTGATGTTTATTCCTGGTATCCTGGCTCGTGCTATTGGCGGTGATTCTTCTGAAGCTGCAATTGCTTTGAGTAATCCTCAAGGATTGTGGTACAATGTGCTGACTGCAGTATTAATTATTGCTTTCACTTATTTCTATACCGCAATTACATTGAACCCAGTTCAGATGGCTGAGGATATGAAGCGTAACAATGGTTTCATCCCTGGTGTTCGCCCAGGTAAGGATACTGCTGAATACATTGATGGAATTATGTCACGAATTACTTTCCCTGGATCGTTGATTCTCGCGTTTATTGCTATCATGCCTGTTTTCGCTGGCATGTTTAATGTAACTCGTGAGTTCGCTGCATTCTTTGGAGGTACTTCCCTTCTTATTCTTGTTGGTGTTGTTCTTGATACACTCCAGCAGATAGAGAGCCATCTTTTGATGCGTCATTATGATGGTTTGTTGAGTTCTGGCAGAATTCATGGTCGTGCAGGTGTAAACGCTTATTAAGACTTATCTTTATGATATTTCTTAAGACTGAGGACGAAATAGAAAAATTGCGTAATGCCAATTTGTTGGTGGGTCGCACCTTGGCTGAATTAGCTAAAGCTATAAAGCCTGGTGTAACCACTAAACAATTGGATAAGATTGCAGATGAGTTCATAAGAGATAATGGAGCAATACCTACGTTTAAGGGATTCCCTAATCCGTATGGTCCAGAGTTTCCTGCTTCTATTTGTACTTCTGTCAATGAACAAGTAGTACATGGGATTCCCTCGGATAATCCATTGAAGGATGGTGATATTGTTTCGATCGATTGTGGTACATTACTTGATGGGTATAATGGTGATTCTTGTTACACGTTTATGGTGGGCGAGGTTAGTGAGGAGGTGAAAGAACTTCTTCGAGTTACTAAAGAGTCATTATACATAGGTATTGAAGCTGCATGTGCAGGAAAACGCATTGGTGATATAGGTTTTGCTGTCCAGCAACATTGCGAGTCACATGGATATGGAGTAGTTCGTGAGTTTGTAGGACATGGAATTGGAAAAGAAATGCACGAAGAGCCTCTTGTTCCTAATTATGGACGTCGTGGAAATGGCACTATGATAAAGAACGGCTTATGTCTTGCAATTGAACCTATGATTACAATGGGTACTCATCAGGTTTACTTGTTGGCAGACAAATGGACGGTGATTACTCGTGATCGAAAGCCCGCAGCTCATTTTGAGCATACTATTGCAATTCATCATGGCAAACCTGAAATTTTATCCTCGTTCGAAGAAATTGAAAAATTAGGTGTATAAGAAGTAATATGGCAAAACAGTCTGCAATTGAAATTGACGGTGTAATCACCGAGGCCCTCTCGAATGCTATGTTTCATGTTGAGCTTGAAAACGGACATGAGATTATGGCACACATCTCAGGTAAGATGAGAATGCATTACATTAAGATTCTTCCTGGCGATAAGGTTCGTGTGGAAATGAGTCCATACGATTTGACGAAAGGACGCATAGTATTCAGATACAAATAATAGAATAACATATGAAAACAAGAGCTTCTTTAAAAAAGCGTACCCCCGACTGCAAGATCGTTCGTCGTAAGGGTCGTCTGTATGTAATTAACAAAAAGAACCCTAAGTTCAAGACACGTCAGGGTTAATTATTGCAAAAATCAGTATAGTATATGGCAATTAGAATTGTTGGTGTTGATTTGCCTCAGAATAAGAGAGGTGAAATCGCTTTGACTTATGTGTATGGTCTGGGTCGCAGCAGCGCAGGTAAGATCCTGGATAAGGCTGGTGTAAATCGCGACAAGAAGGTATGTGACTGGACTGATGACGATGCTGCTAAGATTCGTGAGATTATTGGCGCTGAGTATAAGGTAGAAGGTGACTTGCGTTCTGAAATCCAGATGAACATCAAGCGTTTGATGGATATCGGTTGCTATCGTGGCGTTCGTCATCGTAATGGACTGCCCGTTCGTGGCCAGAGCACCAAGAATAACGCTCGTACTCGCAAGGGTAGAAAGAAGACCGTTGCAAATAAGAAAAAGGCTACTAAATAATTAATTGAGATATGGCAAAGAAAACAGTCGCAGCAAAGAAAAGAGTCGTTAAGGTTGACGCTATGGGTCAGCTGCACGTACATAGTTCTTTCAATAACATCATCGTATGTTTGGCTAACAGCGAGGGTCAGGTTATTTCTTGGTCTTCAGCTGGTAAGATGGGTTTCCGCGGTAGCAAGAAGAATACTCCCTATGCTGCTCAGATGGCAGCTCAGGATTGCTCTAAGATTGCATATGACCTTGGCTTGCGTAAGGTTAAGGCTTATGTTAAGGGTCCCGGCAACGGTCGTGAGTCAGCTATTCGTACCGTACATGGTGCAGGTATCGAGGTAGTTGAGATTATCGATGTTACTCCATTGCCTCACAATGGATGTCGTCCTCCCAAGAGAAGAAGAGTATAATACATTTTAATTAGATTTGAATTATGGCAAGATATACAGGTCCTAAATCAAGAATTGACCGTCGTTTTGGTGAGACCATCCTCGGTTCTGAGAAAGTACGCGCTCGCAGAAACTTCCCTCCTGGACAGCATGGCAACAACCGTCGTCGCAAGACTTCTGAGTACGGTGTCATGTTGGCTGAGAAGCAGAAGGCTAAGTATACCTATGGTGTACTTGAGAAGCAGTTCCGCAACATGTTCGAGAAGGCTGCTCGTACCAGTGGCATTACCGGTGAGATTCTTCTCCAGAACTTGGAGAGCCGTCTTGACAATGTAGTATATCGTTTGGGTATTGCTCCCACTCGTCGTGCTGCTCGTCAGTTGGTTAACCACAAGCACATCGTTGTTGACGGTAAGGTAGTTGGTATTGCTTCATACAGCGTTAAGCCTGGCCAGATTGTTGGTGTACGTGAGCGTGCTAAGTCTTTGGAAGTTATTGCTGATGCACTTGCAGGTTTCAACCACAGCAAGTATCCTTGGATTGAGTGGGATGAGTCACAGAAGTGTGGTAAGTTCCTCCACAAGCCTGAGCGTGCAGATATTCCTGAGACCATTAAGGAGCAGTTGATCGTTGAGTTGTACTCTAAATAATAATTAAGGATGGCGATATTAGCATTTCAAAAACCTGAAAAAGTTTTAATGTTGGAGGCGGACGACAAGTACGGCAAGTTCGAGTTTCGTCCTCTGGAAGGTGGCTTTGGTACTACCGTAGGTAATGCTTTACGCCGTATTCTCCTCTCTTCATTGGACGGCTTCGCAATCAACACCGTTGCTATTGGCGGTGTTGAGCATGAGTTTGCCACTGTGTCCGGTGTTAAGGAGGATGTAACCAACATTATCCTGAATCTTAAGCAAGTAAGATTCAAGCAGATAGTAGAAGAATTCGAGAATGAGAAAGTGAGCATCACCGTGGAAAATATGACAGAGTTCCGTGCAGGTGAGTTCAACAAGTATCTGACTGGATTTGAAGTGTTAAACCCTGAATTAGTTATTTGCCATTTAGATGCCAAAGCTTCGATGCAGATAGAAATCGGCATTAACAAGGGACGTGGCTATGTTCCCGCTGATGAGAACCGTGAGTTCTGCACAGATGTTAATGTGATTCCCATTGATTCAATTTACACTCCTATCAGAAATGTGAAGTACGCTGTCGAGAACTTCCGCGTAGAGCAGAAGACCGACTACGAGAAGCTTGTTCTGGAAATCACTACCGATGGTTCCATTCACCCGAAGGATGCCTTGAAGGAAGCTGCACGTATTCTTATTCAGCACTTCGCGCTCTTCTCTGACGAAAAGATCACTCTTGAGAATGTAGATGGAGAAGGCAACGAAGAGTTCGATGAGGAAGTATTGCACATGCGCCAGCTCTTGAAGACTCGCCTTGTTGACATGGATCTCTCTGTACGCGCCCTCAACTGTTTGAAGGCTGCTAACGTTGAGACACTTGGCGATTTGGTACAGTTCAACAAGACTGACCTCCTTAAGTTCCGCAACTTCGGTAAGAAATCGCTCACTGAGCTTGATGATTTGCTCGAGGGTCTGAATCTTTCGTTTGGAACTGACATTACTCGTTATAAACTTGACAAGGATTAATTCCTATTGTCTTAAAAGAAAAACAATAAAATGAGACATAATAAGAAATTTAACCATCTCGGTCGTACTGCATCTCATCGTGCTGCTTTGCTTAGCAATATGGCAGTAAGTTTGATTATGCACAAAAGAATCACTACGACCGTCGCTAAGGCTAAAGCACTCAAGAAGTATGTGGAGCCTCTTATCACTAAGTCAAAGCAGGACACCACAAACTCTCGTCGTGTAGTATTTAGCTATTTGCAGGATAAGTATGCCATCTCTGAGTTGTTTGGCGTTATTTCTGCAAAAGTAGCTGACCGTCCCGGTGGCTACACTCGTATCATCAAGACTGGTTTCCGTGCCAATGACAATGCTCCCATGTGCTTCATCGAGCTCGTTGACTTTGATGAGAACATGGCTAAGACCGCTAAGAAGGCTAAGCGTACTCGTCGTTCAAAGAAGACCGCTGAGGCTCCTGTAGCAGAAGCACCCGCTGAGGCAACTGCTGAGGTTGCTGCTGAATAAGCAGACTGATTCTAATTTGCAATAATAGGGGTCGTTCCGTCCGTGAGGGTGGAACGGCCCCCTATATTTAGAATCAAAGTCTTATTTGTGGACTTTGTCATCTATAATATGATGGTATTTTCTTTTAGTTATTCTTTTTGTATTTTAACACAAGCATTTAGTTTTTATGAAAAAGATAATATTTTTGTTAGCTTCTGTGTTGCTTATTGAGAGTTGTACCAGTAGAACATTTCGTGGTAGTACACAAGGTATGTGGGCAGGTGCTACCATAGGAGGCGCTCTTGGTGGCCTTATGGGTGGTCGTCATGGACATAACTTGGGTACGGTAATTGGTGTCATTGCTGGTGCTACAGCAGGAGCTATTGCTGCTGATGCTGCCGAAGCAGCGGAACAACGTCGTTATGACGATTATGTAAGGGACTATGATCGTTCCTCACGATATTCTAATCGTTCTGCACGTAGTGTAGAGGGCTCAGGTTATTACGATAATGGTAGTTCTTCTGTTGAGAAGGTTTATAGTCCTCTTACCATTCGTAACCTTCGTTTCATTGACGAGGGTGGTAATCAGATTATCAATAGAGGAGAAGATTGTAAGATTATCTTTGAATTGTGTAATAATACAGACGATACCTTGTATGATGTTGTGCCTTATGTAAACGAGATAAAGGGCAATAGTCATATTTTCTTGTCTCCTAGTACACGAATAGAGGTTGTTAAGCCTGGTGATGTGGTACGCTACACTTGTTCGCTTCGTGCAGACAAGAGACTTTCTGCAGGAACTTTGAATTTCCGTATTTCAGTATCGTATGCAGAGAGTGATTTCATTACACTTCGTGAGTTTACTTTACAGGCAGCTAAATAATCAGCTTGATTGTTTTCTCTATTAGCTTGTAAAGCTCTGCTCATTTCTTTTTGTGCTTGCTTTTGCTAGAAAACATGTCTAAGGATGAGAAGATGTATTGAAGGGAGAAGAATGTCCTATTGATAGAAAAAGCGATAACAGCAGACCTGTGGCTTTGCTCAATATTCTCCTTTTTGAGTTGTCGTACCACTATTGGTGGACGTTCGCCCTTGTCTTTATGGTTAATCCATCAAATTCAGTCAAGTCCCTGACCTCTCAACAGATCGTCGGTATCTAATCTGGAAAGATATCTTCTTGGAAAGAGGTTGGTGGGCCTGATATGAAAATGATTTCTATTCGCCAGAGATTAGAATGTCCTATTTGCTGTTTGAATAGAATATCTCAAGTACTTTAGCGAAAACTTCATTAGCTGATACCTTATCAAACAAATTCATGGAAGTCTTGAGTTTGCGTACATCAATCCCACTTCCCATGATATTCCTTATTGACTTACCTTCATGTTTTAGTAACTCTTGGCAACATTCGCGAAGTCTATGCCCTAAAACAGGATGAGCCAAGTATGCTTTCGCTTCTTCTATTCCATCCAAGCCATAGTATTCCGAATAGTAACTCTTTCCTAATCCTTTTTGCTGAGGGAATATAAACCAGATCCAATGAGACCTTTTCATGCCATCTCGCAACTCTCGTAATACTTGACCGTATGTATTGTAGGCGTCCTGGGCTTTGATAAATCTATCTAACTGAAATGCTTCCATGATTTTGAATGTAATAAATTGTCATTACAACTGTTTCTGTTCTTATTAGTGAAATTTGACCCATAGAGACAAACTTACACTAAAAAAACTGCAATTTGACCTATCCGCTTTAATTTAACTGGATAATATGGCCTAAACGCCTTAATCCAACCTGTTAATTTGTCCTATCCTCCCAAGTCTTAGATATTATCCTCTAATCAGTATTGTGACGATGCAGCTTATTTCCTTGTTATCTTTGCCAGATAGTCGTAGTGAGTGCCATTTGCTACTAATTCTGCCTTAAATCCACAGTCTCTGGCAATGTGGGAGAGGGTAGTGAAGTCGATGTAGAGCCATGGGAATTCGCTACCCTTGATGCGTTTGTATTGCATCTGATATAGGAGTTCACCATAATATGGAGGCGAAAATCCGACACCGAGATTGTTTACGCCACAGTCTTCATGGTGGTCCATATCTTTTTCCTTGTCTTTTTCAACCTCAGTACCCTGTTCGTCATTATTTTCCTCCTCTTCTTCATTACCCTCCTCCTCCTCTTTATTCTCCTCATCTTCGAAAATGTAGTGGATGTCGGTAGAGTCGAGAAGCAGTTGACCACCTTCGGTGAGGAGGTTGTCGATGTGCTTGAAGAAGCGAGGCAGTTGGTCGAGTGTGCCCACAATGCCGATGCCGTTCATGAGCATGAGGATGGTGTCGAAACTATCCCTGATGTCCCAGAAGTCTTGAAGAATAGCATTTCGTACCCCTCTTGCCTGCATGGTTTTAACCGATAGGGGAGAGATATCAATGGCCGTGACGTCCTTGCTCATCTCTTGTAAGGCAAGGCTATGGCAACCGGCACCAGCTCCTACGTCGAGGATGCGTCCGTTTGCCATTTGAAGGGCTTTTTGTTCAAGGGCAGGCATCTCGTCGTACTCACGGAATAGGGTAGGAACGGGTATCTCGTCCTCCTCAAAGTCGGGCGAGAATACACGCAACCTACCTGCTTTGCCGTTCTTGTAGAAATCGGCTATAGCAGCTCCCATTGGGTCCTTTGCTTCCTCCATCCTTGCCAATTACTTGGAATTACTTGGTATAGACGTTTTCTATCTCAACCACGTAGATGGTGTGAAGGCCACCACCGGGCTGATCGTTGTACCAGCGCTCCAACAGACTCTTGTCGATGAAGTTGGCTGCCTGCATGTCGCTCTTGAAGAGTTTGCGGCAGTCGAGTGTCATACGTGACTGCTCGAAGGTGATAGAACCCGACTCCAACTGTATGGGAGAAAGCTCTGCCTCCTTGATTTTGTCGGTATCACGGCCAGACTTCGAGCCGCATATCTGCAAAGCCTTGCGATGCTCCTCGCCATAGAAAGAGAGGGTGAGTCGGTCGCTTGCCTCGATGAAATCGTGCGTATAACGCTCCGGGCGAATGAAGATGATAGCCACAGGCTTGTTCCACAAAAAGCCAATGCCACCCCATGAGGCAGTCATGGTGTTGACCTTGTCGTCCTTTTTAGCGGTAACGAGCATCCATTCCTTGCTAATCAAATCAATTGCGTTTTCTTTACCGAGAACGCTGATGTCTTGTTTTGTCATAGTTGTATTGTCTTTTATTACATTCTGTGAATAGGTGGCAAGGTACATACAGAGCATGCCACATAGTATGATGATTCGTCTCATATTGCTACTGATTATTATGATATGAACCTCAAACGGTCAAGCTTGTGGCTCTTTCTCCTTGGCAAACATCATGTCGAGTTCGCTTTGTGGGAAGGGGCATGCTTCCTGACGCACCTTTGCCAGTTGGAACTGCTTACAGGCATTCACCACGGATTGTTCCTCAAAGCACTTGAAGAGCGTGTCCTTGAGCTCGTCCAGACGTTTGACATCCTCTGGGGAGAACTTGCCACATTGCTTGTAACTCACGCTCTTTTCGGGCATGATGTCGTGATAGTAGTATGACCACACCAAGAAACGCATACAAACGTCTGGTGTCATTATTATTTCTTGCATTTTATGGGTTTATTAAGATTTTATAAAGATTCTATAGGGATGCTGTTTCTCAAGCAGTAATAATAAAAACAATTTTTTCTGTCATACTAAGTGAGATGGTACAGTTACCCAATCTGGTGGAAGAGGACACGCAAAATGCCATTTGCGGTGATGCTACACCTTTTGCACCTGCTTCTTTCCCTTCGTATATTTTCCCCAGTCGATGGCACGTTGCGGACATTTGTGGAAGCACCTCAGGCAACCTGTGCAATCCGTTCGGTTCCACATGGGAGTATGGCTGCAAAGCGAGATGTTGTGGGTAGGGCATTGCTTGGCACAGAGTCCACAGGCATTGCAATCCTTGGAAGTGCGGAAATACTTGTCCGTCACCAGGAAGCGGTTGAAGACAGGCCTCAACATGTAGGTCTTCATCCATGCAGCACCGCCACGTGTCAGTTGCCTGCAGCCTTCCTTTTTCTGGATGTGTCCCGCAATCTCAGACAGCCTCTCTTGCGTGGTGTTCACCTTGCGCTGAGCCACCTCGTCGCTATCCACCTTAAATCCAGGCAGGCACACGTATGTGTTAGGCATCTGCACCGAGAAGGCTGCGTTCACCTTGTGCTGCAAGGCCTTTTCCAAGCGTTTGTCGGCGTATCCCATGTCGTCGCCACAGGTCATGACTGCCCATAAGTAGCGGCCACTCACGTCCATCTTGCGTAAGTAGCTCTCGACAATCTGTGGCAATCCCCATGCGTACACGGGGAATACGATGCCGATGGGTTCTCCCTCTTCCAAATGAGGTGTGTTTCCACACTCCATGTTGTGTAGGTTCTCGTGTAGCAGTTCAGCCAGCTGTTTGGCTACAAGCTTGCTGTTTCCAGTTCCTGAAAAGAAGAGTATCATGACAACTTAGGGTTATTAAGGTGACGTGTGGCATCGCGCTTGGTCTTCTTCTCGAAACTTCGCTGGAGGGCCTCCGTGAGGTTTGTGCCTGTCTGGTTGGCCAGGCAGAGCAGTACCCACAGTATGTCGGCCATCTCGTCGGAAGGGTCGGTTGGCTCTCCCTCTTTGAACGACTGGTCGCCATATTTTCGAGCCATGATGCGAGCCAGTTCGCCCACCTCTTCGGTCAGTACCGCCATATTGGTCAGTTCGCTGAAATAACGCACGCCATATTGCTTAATCCAGTCGTCCACGAGCTTTTGCGCCTCGGCAATTGTGATGTCTTTCTGCATATCCTATAGCAATTCCTCCAACGTCTTGATGTCCTCCTCGGTGGTCTCCCATGAAGTGACGAATCGCACCTTCGACTCCTTCTCGCCCCTGGGTCCCCAGTATTCGAAAGTGGCCACGGGCATCAGTCGGTCGATAACCTCGTTGGGCAGTATGAAGAACTGTTGATTGGTAGGCGAGTCGATAAAGGTGTGGAAACCCTTACCTTCGAAAGCCTTGCGCAACCGTTGTGCCAATGCTACGCCGTGACGCCCGATGCGCAGGTAGAGGTTGTTCTGGAAGAATGCCTCATACTGCATGCCCAGCAGTCGTCCCTTGGCCAGTACGGCACCACGAGCCTTCATGAGGGTGAAGAAGCGGGGCAGCAGATTACTGTCGGTGCAAACCACAGCCTCGCCGAAGAGTGCACCCATCTTGGTACCGCCGATATAGAACACGTCGGCCAGTCGGGCAATGTCCTTCAGGGTGACGTCGGCAGAAGCTGCCAAACCAAATCCCAGACGGGCACCATCGATGTAGAAGGGTATCTTGTAGTCATGGCACACCTTCGAGAGCGCCTTCAGTTCGTTGAGCGAATAGATGGTGCCGAACTCTGTGGGGAAAGAGACGTACACCGCCCCTGGAGCCACCATGTGTTCCCATGTCTCGTCGGCATAGAAGTCGTGAAGGTAGGTGCGCACCTCCTCTGCATCCAGCTTTCCCTGGTGTGAGGGTAGGGCAATCACCTTGTGGCCAGACAACTCGATGGCACCCGACTCGTGCACGTTGATGTGAGCCGACTCGGCTGCTATTACTCCTTCCGTGCGACGCAGTATTCCGTCGAGCACGGTAGAGTTGGTTTGCGTGCCACCCACCATGAAGTGTACCGCAGCATCGGGAGTGCCGCAAGCCTCGCGTATCAGTTGCTTGGCACGGGTGCAGAAGTCGTCGTTGCCATATCCCGAGGTCTGAACCGTATTGTTCTTTACAATGGTATCCAGCACCTCGGGGTGTGCGCCAGCCATATAGTCACAGTCAAAATGAATCATCTTGCGGATAAGGTGGTTTTCTAAATGAATTCAAGTTTCGCAAGCTCAACTTGTGGAAGTTATGCGCCTTTGGCGCGGAAGTTAAAGTACGATAGCATTAGCCTTGGAGAATAACTCAAGAAGCAAGACATTCGTCGACTTTTGACCGTCGTCAAAAGTTTATTTCCTATTTACTTCCTGTAACTTCCTCATACTGAAGCATGCGAAGCATGCGAAAGTAGTTTCCTACACCTCAAAGTCCAGACAGGTGCGCTGCACGGTGTAGGGACGTACCTTGGTGTCGGCCACGGCCACGTGGGCAGGGTGCACGGCATAGGCCTTGAGTGCCTCCTCGCTCTCCAGGGTAGAGTCGAGCATCACGTCGCAGTTGCTCGATGCCAGGCGGCCGTCGATGTTTACTACCACGTCAAGCAAACCAGGTACCTGCCCCTTCAGGCCTTCAAGACCCTGCTTGATGCCCATCTTCACTTGCTTCTTTTCCTCTTCTGAAAGTTCTGGATTCAATGTCCAGAGAATGATATGCTTTACCATAGTTATAATTTAAAATGTTCAATTGTTAGCCGGAAATCGTCAGATAATGGCTGCCGTCAACCGCCGTAAGACCTTCGGCTTCGACTTCGTGCCTGCAAGCTCATTACTGATACTGGCGGATGCGTACCTCTACACCGCTGCCCTCAAGCAGTTGCTCCACCTGTTTGATGTCGGTTTTGCCGTAATGGTAGGGGAAGAGCACCTTGGGTTGGATGGTCTTGGCAGCCTTGGCCACTTGTTCTGGCGTCATGGTGAAGGGTAGGTTGCAAGGCAGAAAAGCCACGTCTATGTGCTTGATGCTCTTCATCTCGTCGATGTCCTCCGTGTCGCCGGCAATGTAGATGCGCAGCTTCTCGATGGTCAGTATGTAGCCATTGTCACGTCCCTTGGGGTGAAACTGCTGCTTGTCGGCCGACTTGTTGTAGGCGGGCACGGCTTCCAGTTTCCATCCGCTTTGCAGCTTTCTGCTGTCGCCATTCTTCATGGCATCGCCCTTTCCGCCCAGCAGTTCCTTGCAGCGAGGGTTGGTGATGAGCACGGTGCCTTCCTTGGTGAGTTGCCTGATGGCCTCTGCGTCCAGATGGTCTTGGTGCTCGTGGGTGATGAGTATGTAGTCGGCCTTGGGCATGGTGCTGTAATCCGTCTCAGGTGCTACGGCCTTTGTCACGGGGTCCACGTATATCCATTTATCTCCCACTCTCATTCTCAGACTTCCATGCTTGATGCAGTACATCAGCACTTCTGTTCCGCTGGGGGTGGTAAACCGGTCCACTTCCTCCTTCGTGACGGCTTTCCCGGCATTTGTCCAACCGCTGATGCCGCTGTTCAGCTCCACCACTTTATAGCCCTTGGTGGCCAGTATCTCTGCTGCCTTCTTGCTGCGGTTGCCACTTCGGCAATACAGAGCCACCGTCTGGCTCTTGGGTAGTGCGGCGGTGACCTTTTTCTCGAAGTCGGCTTCGCGCACATCGGCGTTGAAGGCATTGGCAATGTGTCCGTCGGCATATTCGTCGGCAGTACGCACGTCGAGGCATGCCACCGAGCTTTCGGTGAGGGTCTTCTCGAATTCCTCCACGCTCAGGCTTTCGTAGCTGCGTGTCTGTGCGGCACAGGCGGTAAGTCCGCACATCATGATTCCTGTAATCAGATTTCTCATAATATGATGGTTTTATATGGGCAAATTTACAACAATTCCCGAAAACAAGCAAGTTTCTCGAAATAATTTGTAACTTTGCACCCAAATGATGTGCTACTGATGTAAAACCTCAGCGGTTTTCGGATGTAAAAAGTGAATATTCTTAGAAACTTGTTATCGTTGTGTTGCGTATGAGAAAGTCGATTTTGAGCCTGATGTCTGCCTTTGTGCTGATGCTTTTGCTGTGCTGTGGTGGTAATGTGTCTAAAACAAAAACGATGGACGAGCTCGTGGATGAAGCCGGCAGCTTGTTTGAGGATTCCACGCTTACCTCGCTCAGCCATGAGCAGTTGTGCGACATGATGTGCATGGTTGACAGCTTTCTGTTTTGGCGCGAGCATGAGGATAGTGAGGAGTCGATGCAATACTACCGCCAGATGACCGGGTATATAGCCGACCTGCTGCTGCGTTGCAAGGTGGACCCTGCGGATGCGCCTCTTGTTGAGGAGATGGTGTATCGCATGGAAGACCTGAATTTCCGTTTCAACCTGGTGGGCGAGGACGATTCCATGTTGGTGTTGGAGCATGTGGGCCATTTTGCGCCCAAAGGCTACAATCCCTATGGCGATGAGGTGGCCGTGGCATTTGAGTTCAACAAGCAGACGGGACTTTGCACCCATGCCTTCTGCACTTTGCCCGACATCTTTCCCTCTGACAAGGCTCCCGATGTAGCCTTCGCATTTAGTGGGGGTGTTGAGAAAAACAATAATATAGAGGAGATATTGACTTTCTCAAGAACACAGTATGTGGACGAACTTGGCTGGATGTATGTTGCGGATAGCGTAAACACCAAGTGGCTTCGTGATTATGTCCATTTCTATGTCTTGTGCCGGGGCGAAGAAGATGTTGAATTTGATTATCTGGTAAATCTTCGCATCTTTCAGGAGCAGTATGCCGAGGTGTTTGGCAAGCTGTCGAAACCTTGATCCGGGGGCTCTGATTTGCATTTAGCATGCTCCTATGTGCACCTTACTTTCACACAATTGGCTTACGTCTTGCTTACGTGTTTTGACGTAAGCAAGACGTAAGCCAATTGTGTGAAACCCGAGTGCTGGTAATAGGCACACGGGAGGGTCGTAATGGGGTGGCTGGCTATGCCGGTTCCGCATCCTGTTCGGCACTCTTGTGCCTCTGCCTGTATTGCAAGGGAGAGCAGTTGACATACTGCTTGAAATACTTGCCGAAGAAGGTTTGGGTGGGGAAGTTCATCTCCAGGGCAATCTCCTTGACGGTGAGGTCAGAGTACGCCAGCATCTGACAAGCGCTGCTGATAACCATCTCCGAAATCCATGCCAACGCAGTTCGTCCGGTTCTTTCCTTTACTATCGAGGAGAAATAGCGTGGAGTGAGGCATTGCTGCTCGGCATAGAACTGCACTTCACGCTCGCGCTTGTAGTTCTTGAAAAGACTGGTGACGAACGTTTGTATGATTTTGTCTTTATGGCTCGACGAGTCGGGCTCCAGGGATTCGTTGCTTACATAGTAAAGGAACATCTCCGAGATGAGTGCTTCCGAGAGGCACTCCAGTTCGCGCTTCATGAACTTTCGCTGGTTGCTCTTCTCTTCGGCTTGCTGGTATATATGTACCTTGCGGTCTATCAGGTTGGCCAGTTCCTCTATGCTGCGTTGCTGCTCAGCGTTGAGTGTGATGCATGGCTTGCTGCGGATGTTGAGGATGGTGCGTTGCGACGTGGCTCGCTCAATGAAGGGCAATATGTAGTCGAGCGTACTCTTGAAGGCAATGCCTTCGAGGTCGTCGCTCCATGCCACAATGTTGATGAATGCGGAAGGGGCATAGATGTACATGTCGCCCTCGCGGATGACGTATGTCGATTCGTTCAGCCTCACCTTTACCCATCCTTTTTTGCATAGCAGAAAGCCGCACAGGTTGAGCACCGAGTTCAGTTTCCCATCTTTGTCGATATAGTTCGACATTTCGGAAATGTTGATTTTTTGAAATGGTAGATTGATGTATGACATGGTGCAAAGTTATTCATTTTTTATCAAATTTCCTACAAAAATAGACATAATTGTGCAATATTTGTTCCGAAAACGGATAAATAGAACAATATATGCTATGTTTTAACCTTTTGGCATTGTAAATAATACTCTAACTTTGCACTCGAAAACATAAAAAGTATGCCATCTGGACAATCTGCCGACTGTGTAAGATGTAGTGGTTCAGATTCTTCGGGATACTTGCAACGCATGATTATTTAAAATTAAGGTATGAGCCATGGTGTGCTCCTAATGCCATACTTCATGGAAGGGGGGCAAAGCATGGCAAATGAAAACAGAAAAAATATATGAAAGTAGTTAGGACAATATTCAGTTTGATGACCGCCACAATGCTTGTTGCCTGTGGCGCAAAGGATGAAAAGACGAGTGTGGTGCCCACCGTGCGTGTGGCCGAGGCCGAGGCTTGCGGCGATGCCGTCAGTCAGCAGTATCCTGGCAAGGTGGTGTCGGCCGACGATGCCAATGTGTCATTCAAGGTGGCTGGTACGCTTCGCCAGATCAACGTGAAGGAGGGACAGCATGTGCGCCGCGGTCAGTTGCTGGCCGTGATGGACGATTCCGACTATAAGGTGCAGCTCAAGGCTACTGAGGCCGAGCATGCCCAGATAAAGGCTGAGGCCGAGCGCGTGATAGGCCTGTACAATGAGGGTGGCACCACAGCCAGCAACTATGACAAGGCCCGCTATGGTTTGGAGCAGATTGATGCCAAACTGCAGCATCACACCAATCAGCTATCCTACACCCGCATCTATGCTCCATACGACGGGTATGTGCAGAAAATCTATATGGGCGTAGGCGAGACCGTAGGTGCGGGAATGCCTGTGGTGGGAATGCTCTCCTCGGGAACTCCTGAGATTGAAATCAACCTGCCTGCAAGTGCCTATGCCCAGCGCGACAAGTTCAAGTCGTTCAAGTGCAGTTTTGACGTGCTGCCCAACGAGGTACTCGATGCTACTCCCGTGAGTGTGCTGGCACAGGCCAACAGCAACCAGCTGTACAAGATGCGCCTGAAGCTGACGGTGAAGAACGATGCCGTGTCGCCCGGCATGTCAACCTGGGTGACTGTGGCCATGAACTGCAAGGATGCCACCTTGGTGCGTGTGCCTACCACCAGCGTGCTGGCCGAGAATGGCAAGTCGTATGTGTTTGTGTACAACAGCAAGCAGCAAACCGTGAAGAAGGTGCCTGTGGAGGTGGAAGAGATGCACACCGACGGTACCGTCGAGGTTCGTGGTGCCATCAAGGCACAAGAGCGTGTGGTGTCGTGTGGCGTTCATCACGTGAAGGACGGCATGAAGGTGAAGCTGCTTCAACCTGTGCCGAAGACAAACGTGGGAGGATTGATGTAATATAACTAAGGACTCAATTATAGAAGACGATATGGATTTAGGAAAATGGGCCTTTAAGAACAGAGGCTTGATATACTTCCTCGTGGCCGTGCTGATGGTGGGCGGAGCCTTCTCCGTGTACAACATGAGCAAGCTTGAGGACCCCGAGGTGAAGGTGAAACTGGCCATGGTGGTGGCCGTGTACCCTGGTGCCAGTGCACATCAGGTGGAACTCGAAGTGACCGACGTGCTGGAGAAGAACATCCGCATGATGGGCGATGTGGACAATGTGGAGAGCTACTCGTACAACGACATGGCCATCATGACCGTTGAGCTTCGAAGCACCCTGGGCAACAATGAGGTGGAACAATGCTGGGATCGCCTGCGCCGTAAGGTTACCGACTCACAGTCGTCGTTGCCCAGTGGGGTGTCGGTGATGGTGAAGGATGACTTCAGCAACGTGTATGGCATCTTCTATGCACTTACCGGCGACGGGTTGAGCAACCGCGAGTTGAGCGACTATGCCGAACTCGTAAAGCGTGAGGCCTTTTCCATCGAGGGGGTTGACCGCGTGGAACTGTACGGCAAGCAGAAGGAGTGCATAGAGATACGTCTGCTTCAGGACAAGATGGCCAGCATGGGTGTAATGCCTGCCGAGGTGCTGGCTACGCTGAATGGTCAGAACAGTACCTCGTATGCCGGATACTATGACAACGGCGACCAGCGTGTGCGTGTGGCGGTGAGTGACAAGTTCCAAACCGTTGACGACATCAGCAGGATGCTGGTGCAGGGACATGAGCACGACCAGTTGCGACTGTCGGATATTGCCGAGGTGGAGAAGAGCATAGAGACACCTGTACGTAACGCTCTGTACTACGACAATGCCCCTGCCATAGGTGTCATGGTGGCATGCTCGTCGAGTGCCGACATTACCAAGGTGGGACGTGCGGTGGAGAATCGTATCAAGGAACTTGAGGAAACACGTTTCCCTGTGGGAGTAGAGTGCCACAAGGTTTTCTATCAACCCGATCGTGTGAACGAGGCTTTGGGCGCCTTTGCCATCAACCTGGTGGAGTCAGTACTCATCGTCGTAGTGCTGCTGATGTTCTTCATGGGCATCAAGAGCGGTTTGATTATTGGTGCCAGTCTTGTGGTCATCGTCATGGGTTCCATCCTCTTCCTGGGTGCCAATGGTGGTACCATGCAGCGTGTGTCACTTGCTTCCTTTATTCTGGCTATGGGTATGCTGGTGGATAATGCCATCGTGATTGTAGATGGTATTCTTATCGACCTGAAGGCAGGCAAGTCGCGCATGGAGGCTATGTGCGACATTGGCAAGCGTACTGCCATGCCTTTGCTGGGTGCCACACTTATCGCCATCCTCTCATTCTTGCCCATCTTCCTGTCACCCGATACGGCAGGTATCTATGTGCACGACCTCTTTGTGGTTTTGGCCGTGTCGCTCTTGCTGAGCTGGGTACTGGCATTGGCACACGTGCCTTTGATGTCGAACCGCCTGTTCAAGCCTGGCAGCAAGGAAGTGAAGCAGGCAGAGGGTGAAACCGACTTGTACAAGGGTAAGACCTACTCTGCATTACGCAAGATTCTGGAGTTCTGCCTCGGTCATCGCATCAGCATGGTGGTGGCTATGGTTGCACTCTGCGTGGTGGCTGTCTTAGGCTATCCCCACATGCGTCAGGGCTTTTTCCCCGATATGGAGTACGACCAGTGCTACATGGAGTATAAGTTGCCCGAGGGCACCAACTACACCCGTGTGAAGCGCGATCTCGACAGCATACAGGCCTACCTTCGCACACGTCCGGAGGTAAAGCACATTACTTGCAGCACGGGCGGAACACCTGCCCGCTATAACTTGGTGCGCACCATTGCCACCCCCTCGCTTGCCTATGGCGAACTCATCATTGATTTTGAGAGTGCCAAGGACCTGCGCGAGAATATGGATGAGATACAAGAGTATCTTACCACTCACTATCCCGATGCGTACTGCAAGTTGAAACTCTATAACCTGATGTTCAAGAAGTACCCCATTGAGTTGCAGTTGGAGGGTCCTGACCCTGCCGTGCTTCATGCTTTGACCGACAGCGTGATGGACATCATGCGCCAGAGTGGCAAGGTACGTCTTATTACCACCGACTGGGAGCCTCAGGTGCCTGTGCTCAATGTTGACTACGACCAGGCTTCGGCACGTGCCATCGGCATCAGCCGCAAGGAGTTGAGCGTGTCGCTCATCACGGCAGGCGGCGGTTTGCCCGTGGGAAGTTTCCATGAGGGCATCTACAACAACAACCTGTATGTGAAATGCGTGGATGAGGAGGGCAATCCCGTGGAGAATCTTGAAGACCTGCAGGTGTTCTCGATGACTCCCAATCTCAACGGCCTGCTCACGGCCGAGAACATGCTTCGACTGAAGACCGGTACGCTGGGACGGGAGGAACTCATCAACAGCGTGATTGGCACCACGCCTTTGCGACAGGTGAGCCGTGACATCAAGGTAGAGTGGGAGGATCCCGTTGTGCCTCGCTTCAACGGTCAGCGTATGCAGCGCGTACAATGCTCTCCTGTGGTGGGTGCTGAGACAGAAAAGACGCGTGCGGCTATTGCCAAGGAGATAGAGAAGATCCAGTTGCCAGCAGGCTATAAGATGTCGTGGAAGGGCGAGAAGGCAGCCAGCGACCGAAGCATGAAGTACCTGTTTGCCAACTTCCCCCTGGCTATCATCCTGATGATTGGATTGCTCATCCTGCTCTTTAAGGACTATCGCAAGCCTACTATCATCTTCTGTACCATCCCCATGGTGTTTGTGGGTGTCATCCTTACCATGTTGCTCACTGGCAAGCAGTTCACCTTTGTGGCCATCGTGGGTGCGTTGGGCTTGATTGGTATGATTATCAAGAACGGCATTGTGCTCATCGACGAGATAAACCTGGAACTGAGTCAGGGCGTAAGACCATACGATGCACTTATCAACAGCAGCATGAGTCGTCTGCGTCCCGTGATGATGGCATCCATGACTACCGTCCTGGGTATGATACCCCTGCTTACCGATGCCATGTTTGGTTCGTTGGCAGTTACCATCATGGGTGGTTTGCTCTTCGGTACGGTCATTACCTTGCTGGTCATCCCCGTGCTGTATGCCATGTTCTTCAAGGTAAAGAAGGGATGATGTGAACCCGGATTTCTTCCTCATAAATAAAAAACGGTTATTCAGCAATGAAAAAGATAATAGCAACAATATGTTCGTGTCTGTGGGTGTTCTCTGCTTCGGCACAGACACTTACCATCGACAAGTGCCGTGAGATGGCGCTGCAATATAATAAGGATAAAAAGAGTGCGGCTCTGCTTACCGAACAGGCAGAGCACACCATGAAGAGTACCAAGGCCATGTTCCTTCCCGACTTCTCATTAGTGGGATTCGGCTTGTACGATACCGACAAGAGACCGATGGGCTTTAACTTGTCGGGACTGAAGGAGGGGCTTACCTCGGCTGTGACTGGTGGGGTGATGGCTGGTGTAGTGCCCCCGCAGATGGGACAATGGCTTGGGCAGGTAGGCGCACAGTTACCTGATGAGGCTCAAATTGATTACAAGGCGGGTTTTGTGTATAGTGGCAATTTGGTCATGAAGCAACCCTTGTATATGGGCGGCAAGATTCGTGCAGGCTACGAGATGTCGAAGACGGCGGTACTCTTGGCACAGCAGAATGAGCGAAAGACAGATGCTGAGGTTATCATGATGGTGGATGAGGCTTATGCCAACTGTGTGAAGGCCAATGAGCTGAAGGCCGTTGCAGAGAAGTACAAGGCACTCTTGCTGGAACTCGAAAAGAACGTGCAGAGCGCCATCAAGCATGGTATGAAGCTGAAGAATGACGAGGCAAAGGTGCAAGTGAAGATCAATGAGGTGGAATTGCAGATACGTCGTGCTGAGAATGCACAACGCCTGGCAGCCATGAATCTTTGTCACATCATCGGGCAACCCTTGCACAGCGGCGTGAGCGTATCTTCCGAATACCCTGTGGTGAATGATGTGCAGGTGCTGCTGACCAACGATATTACAGAACGTCCCGAATATGCTATGCTCGACTATCAGGCTCAGATAGCGGCTCAGCGTGTCAGGATGGCCAAGAGCGAGATGTTGCCTCAGGTAGCCTTGCTGGCTAAGTATGGCTATGCACATGGTGTGGAGATTGCCGACAATATGCTTCTTGATGGGGCAACCTTTGCTGCCGGTGTTACCGTGAACATCCCTCTTTACCACTTTGGTGAACGTACCCATAAAGTTAAGGCTGCCAAGGCAAAGCAGGAGCAGGCAGAACTGGAACGCCAGAACAAGGCTGAGCTTATGCAACTCGAACTGTCGCGTGCAGCCAACAATCTGGATGAGGCTCGTCTGGAGGTGGAACTGTCCACACGTTCCCTGGCAACGGCAGAGGAAAGCATGCAACTCAGCGGACAGCGTTACAAGGCTGGTGAAGAACCTTTGTCAGATTATCTTGAGACACAGGCATTATGGCAAAAGGCATACCAGACACAGGTGGATGCCCATTTTCAGCTTTACCTAAGTAGTGTGGCCTACCTCAAGGCTTGCGGACAGTTGGTTAAGTAGTTTTCTTTGCAGGTGCCGTAGGTTTCTTTGTTGTTGTAGCCTTCTTGACAGGTGTCGTGGTTTTCTTTGCAGGTGTTGTAGCCTTCTTTGCAGGTGCAGTTTTCTTCTTGGCTACGGGGCGTGTACTCTTCTTCTTGGCAGGATGGTGTACGCGCTTCTTGCTTGAATGGTGACTATGCTTCTTGTGAGAGTGATGCACCTGTTTCTTGGTACTGCGTTTTTGAGCCACGCCGGCATTCTTGTGAGGAACCAATGGCGGGAGTGAGTCGCTGGCTTGCCATTCTGGTTCGAACAAAACTGAGTCGGGAGTAAGCTCCGACTTTATCGTGCACATGATGTTGCATGAGTCATTCTCTGTCTCGAACGGCACAACCCCTTCGGGCAGCACCACAGCCTCGATGGGGGCAAATCCCTTACGCAGAAAGCCCAGTTCGCGGGCAGCACGTTGCGTGATGTCCAGAATGTACTTCTTGCTGTACGGTCCTCTGTCGGTAACCTTTAAGATTACCTCCTTGTTGTTGTTCAGGTTGCGCACCCTCAACAACGTGCCAAAAGGGAGTGTGCGGTGGGCACACATCAAACTGTCGTTGTGAAATCGCTCGCCACTGGCAGTCTTTCGCCCCGTCATGCGGAGCGAATAATATGAAGCTTTGCCACGAAAGGTGTCTTGCTTTACTTGCGCGTTTGTGGTAACTTGACCAAGGATAAACAGCGCAGTCAGTAAGTTCTTTTTCATTGTAATATGTTTCATACGCAATAATAAAAGCATGGAGAGAGTTGCTTCTCCTTTGCCGTGATTTTTGCACAGCAGCATGCATCTTAGTGCATTTTCGGGCTGCAAGTAAGCGATTTTTTCTTGTTTATGCAAATTTTTGCTCTATTATTCTAATATATTTGGCAATTACCTTACTTATTTGTAACTTTGCCGCGTTTTTTTGAAAGATTAGGTAAAGTAATTCAATAAGGTAATTCAATAAGGTAATGGTTTTTTCAGATCTGTTTTTCTTATTTGCCTTCTTGCCGGCTTTTGCAATTGTTTACATGCTGGCGGGTTTGGCAGATAAAAAACTTAACTCCAATCCTCTTGTACCCTACAACAAGTGCAAGAATTTGGCGCTCGTATTCTTTTCGCTCATCTTCTATTCGTGGGGAGAGCCTGTGTATGTGTTCCTCATGCTGGCATGTGTGTTCATCAACTACCTCACAGGTTTGGCCATCGATAGGCAGGAAAAGCATCGCAAGGCAGCCTTGGTTACGGGATTGGTTTGCAACATTCTTATTCTGAGTACATTCAAGTACTCAAGTATGATTATCCAGACGCTCGACAGCATGGGTCTTAATATTCCCGACCCACGCATCTCGTTGCCCATCGGTATCAGTTTCTACACGTTCCAGTCCATCTCTTACCTGGTCGATGTGTACAAGCGACAGTCTCCAGTGCAGAAGAAGTTTGTCGATTTGCTGCTGTATATCAGCATGTTCCCGCAGTTGATCGCAGGTCCTATTGTGCGTTATGATACGGTGGCAAACGAGATTCACAACCGCCGTGTAACTGCCGACGACATCGCCGATGGCGTGTTCCGCTTCTTCTGCGGTTTGGGCAAGAAGGTTATTCTTGCCAACCAGATGTCTGTCATTGCCGAGCAGTTCCTGGTGGGTGGTTTCAAGGATTGCACTACTTCAGGTGCATGGATAGGTATTATTGCATATTCAATGCAGGTATATTTCGACTTCTCGGGTTATTCCGACATGGCCATTGGTATAGGTCGCTGCCTTGGATTCCATTTTAACGAGAACTTTACCCATCCCTATTGCTGTAACTCGATTACAGATTTCTGGCATCGTTGGCACCGCTCTTTGGGTAGTTTCTTCCGCGACTATGTCTATATCCCCCTGGGTGGTAACCGTCGTCACCAGTGGTTCAACATCATGGCTACATGGTTCCTTACCGGTCTTTGGCATGGTGCAAGCTGGAACTTCGTTTGCTGGGGTCTCTACTTCGGCGTAATCCTCCTCTTTGAGAAATACACCCTGATGAAGAAGATAGGCGAGCCCATTCCTAATCCCAATGGAGGTAAGCCACGCTATAAGATGATTATCAACTATGTGCCGGGCATCTTCCTGCACATCTATGCCCTTTTCATCATCACCCTGGGTCGTGGATTGTTCTATTTCCCCGATTTCGGTGAGATGTCTGAGTTCTTCAACAAGGCATTTGGCGGTGCTGCCGAGATGCACAGCTATGAGACGGTGACAGCCTTCTTCGATAACTTCTGGTTGTGGATTGTCTGCATCATCTTCTGTATGCCCGTTCGTGAAACCGTTTACGAATGGTTCACCCGTTGGAAGTCGCCCGAGACCCAGATGCACCGCAATGTAGTGATGCTCACTCGTCTGTGCATTTCGGTAGGCATCATCATCCTTAGTGTGGCCCTGTTGGTTGGAGAGACCAATAATCCCTTCATCTATACTCGTTTCTAAGCTTATGAAATCACACCGACTCACTTACCTTGCGCTTGCCGTGCTTGCCACATGCAGTCTTGTGCTGCAGAGCGTTCATGGTGCGAAGTTACCTGTCTGGCAGCACGATGCTGATACTGTCTATACCGATAGCATGAACATCGACTCCCTTACGATATGGGATTTCGACATAGACTCTTCTTCCATGGTCAGAAAGAAGGGTAGTGTACTTGTGATCGGAGCAGGTCGCACCATACGTGGTTGCAATCCTTTCGGGCTCAACCGTCAGCGTCTGCGCGACTATGCTGGCGTTGTGAACGAGTATGCCGAGACTTTCCCCGATGTGCAGGTCTATTTTCTCGGTGTGCCCACGGCAGTAGAGTTCTACCTGCCCGAGGAGAGTAAGGTCAAGGCAGGCAGTCAGCGTGCTGCCATCGATGAGGTTTTCAATTCGCTCCGTCCCGATGTGGTTCGTGCAGATTCGTATGATGCCCTCCTGGCACATGTTGACGAACCTATCTATTCGCGTACTGACCATCACTGGCAACCTCTTGGTGCCTACTATGCAGCGGAGCAGTTGGCAAAGGCTGCAGGTGTTCCTTTCCGCGACCTCAGCGCCTACAAGCGCAAGGTGGTGCGCAATTATGTGGGCACCATGGCCAAGTATAGTGGCGACCCCGCTTTCAAGCGTGCACCCGAAGACTTTGTGTATTATGTGCCCACCGAGGCAACCTATCGCACCATCTATGTGGCTTATACGCTCGACAAGTCGCGCAAGCGTGTGGTGTCTGAGACTGAACCCTATCAGGATAACTTCTTCCGTACCTACAACGATGGTAGTGGTGCCGCCTATTGCACCTTTATGGGAGGCGATACCAAGCTGACTCGTGTGGAGACGGATGTGTATAACGGACGTCGTGTGCTCATCCTGAAGGATAGCTTTGGCAACGCACTCAGCTCGTTCCTGTTCTATTCCTTTGAGCAGGTCCATGTGGTGGATTGCCGTTATTTCACCCAGAACCTCATTGACTATGTCGATGAGCATTGCATTACCGACATCGTGTTTGCCAACAACATTGCGCATACCTCTGGTGAGACGGTTGCCATGTACCGCAAATACCTCGTTCAGGCAGCTAAGGAAGAGACTGAGGAAGACGAGAAGGAGGTCGATGAGTTTGAGTTCTTCGACAGCCTGATGGAGGCACAAGAGAATTGATTGAATAAAATAATATAGTACAGAAGTAGTACACCGTACATTGTAATTGGTACATTATAAAAATGAAACAGAGTAAGATTTATCTGACTATCATGGGCCTGCTCTTCGTGGCCTTCGTCATCATCTTCAATATCTTTCCTCGTAGTGAGTATTCTGAACTCGAGAAGCGCGAGCTGGCTACCTTTCCAGAGCTCACGGCAGAGAAGTACTGGACAGGTGAGTTTGCCGACAGTCTTTCGGCATGGTACAGCGATACTGAACCTTTCCGCGACCTCATCATGGAACTGAGCATGATGGAGAAGAACTGGCTGGCACTCAAGACCGATGGTGAGGAGAACGTTACCTTCCATGCCTCGACCGATGGTGTTGACCCTGAGATGGACATGGAGGCAGAGGAGGTAGAACCAGATTTTGATCCCGATGCTATTGCCGAGTACGAGAACAACCAGACTGCCGACGACAAGGCTAAGGTGGCAAACCATGGTATTATCATCGTGGGTACTGGCGACAAGGCTCGTGCCTTGATGGCATTCGGTGGTAGTTCGAAGAGTGGTTCGGGCTATGCCGAGACGTGTAACCGCTACAAGCAGGTCTTCCCCGACGTAAACATCTACTGTATGGTCGTGCCTTCTGCCGCAGCTTTCTATACTCCCGAAAAGGCGAAGGGATTCACTCGTGAGCAGTTGCCTACGCTCAAGAATATCTGGTCGCACCTGCAGGGTGTCAAGGCTGTCGATATCTTCACCGTGCTGGGTGAGCATGCTGCCGAGGACATCTACCTGCGTACCGACCACCACTGGTCTCCCCTGGGTGCTTATTATGCTGCGCAGAAGTTCTGTGAGGTGGCAGGTGTTCCCTTCCGCGATCTCAACAGCTACGAGCGTAGGGTAGTGCATGGCTTTGTGGGTACCATGTATGGTTACTCCAAGGATATCAGCATCAAGAATGCTCCTGAGGATTTCGTGTACTATGTTCCCCAGAACATCGAGTACAATACCACGTACATCACCTATACCATCAACAAGAACTATCAGGTTACCGGTGAGGGTAAGCCTCATCAGGGCAAGTTCTTCTGCCACTTCAAGGATGGCAGCGGCGGTGCTTATTGTACCTTCATGGGTGGCGACACCAAGCTGACCGTAGTGCGTACGGGTACCAAGAACGGTCGTCGTCTTATCATCCTCAAGGATAGCTATGGTAATGCCCTACCGGGTTATCTGTTCTACTCGTTCGAGGAGATTCACGTTATCGATGCACGTTACTTCACCAAGAACATGAAGAACTATGTGCGTGAGAATCACATCACCGACATTCTCTTTGCCAACAATATCTTCAAGGCTGTGGGTGGCACCTATAAGTCGTACATCCGCTTCCTCGAGATGGCTGGTGGCGGTTCGTATGCTCCTGCCACACCCAAGGATGCTTCGGCTACCGATGCTCATCAGACAGAGAACAAACCTGCAGAAACCACTCCCGCAGAACCTGCTAAGTCCGCAGAACCTGCCATAGTGGAGCCTATCAATGAAGAGGTAATCTGAGGAAGTTCATAGTGCATAATTCATAGTTCATGGTTGGCAGGTTCTAGAAAATCTAGAAAAACAAGAATGCCTAGACTATCTAGAAGACCTGGGATTTCTATAATAAAAAGAATCCCTGGTGTTTCTGACTTTCAGAAAGCCCTTGTCGGACTTTAGGCACAAGCTGAGGTGTAAAGAACAAACATAAAGATAAAGAACACGAGGTTTTATAGGAGCCATCCGTATAAAACCTCGTGTTCTTTTTTATTCTCTATTAATTCTCTATCATTTCCACCATGTGAGGACTGATCTCAGTCGTGGTGATACAAGCAATCTGGTCAATCTTAATGATGAACTGCTTGGAGCGTTTTCCCTTCATCCTCTGGAATGTGCCAGTAAGGTTTATGAAGGGGCCTTCCACCACGCGCACCTTCTGTCCGGGTTTGATGCTGTTGATGATTTCGGGATCGTCGGTAATCTCGTAGTTGCCCCCTTCATACAACTTGATGAAGTCGGCCATTTGCTGGTCGGGCACTACGATGGGAGTTCTGGTGTCTTTGCCCGTAAAGTTGCAAAGATACTGCAGGCGGGGATGCTTGGCCTTGAATTCCTGAATCTTGCTTTTAACGCCTCTTACGAATATGAGGCTCGACACGGCTGGTACCCATACGCGTTTCTTGCGACCTTTGACGATTCTGTCGGCAAGTACAAGCGGTAAGAAGCAGGTAAAGTCCTTATTGGCTTGTTCCAACTGCTCCTTCATGTCTTGCTCACATCGATAGGTGGCACGCATGGCAAACCATTTGGGCGAGTTCTCTTGTTCCTCTTTCAGTTTCTTCTCGTCCTCCAGAATTTGCCTTTTGGCTCGCTCTTCCTTTATTTCCTGAGGTAATGCGGGGAGCCTTGATGGGCTTTTCTTTTCTTCTTCGCTCATGATGATTGTTTTGTCGGATAGAGGAGACTCGAACTCCCGACCCCCACGTCCCGAACGTGGTACG
>JAKSLO010000027.1 GCA_024401185.1 Bacteroidaceae bacterium
CACCGGAACACCACCCCAAAAAAGAACAAATTATGCGTACACACTTATATACCAGCTTTTACAGCCACATTATTTTATATATTCTGTTGACAACCTGCTGTTTGTCAATCTCCTCCTGCGTTCGTGGCGAGGACTACTCCGACACGCCGGAAGACAACTTTCAGGCTCTGTGGAAATGTATCGACGAACACTATTGCTTCCTCGACTACAAGAAGGACGAGATTGGTGCCGACTGGAACAATATTTACACAAAACACCATTCACGCCTACACAGCAAGATGACGAGGATGCAACTCTTCGAGGTACTATGCGACATGCTGAGCGAACTCAAGGACGGACATGTGAACCTGTACTGCAGCGCCGACGTGGGGCGCAATTGGTCATGGCATGAGGACTACCCCGAAAACCTTGACACCGAACTGCGACAGCAATACCTGGGCACCGACTACAAGATAGCCAGTGGGCTGCAATACCGAATACTCGACGACAATATAGGTTATATGGTATATGAGAGTTTCTCTTCGGCCATTGGAGACGGTAATATCAGCGATGCCCTTTTCTACCTACGATCGTGCAACGGACTCATCCTCGATGTACGTGGCAACACAGGTGGTTCGCTGGAATACGCAGAGAGGCTATCCAGCCACTTCACCAATGAGCGCAGGCTGGTGGGCTATATAGCTCACAAAAGCGGCCCCGGGCATAACCAGTTCTCCACACCTCTGGCCGAGTACATCAACCCCAGCAGCGGATATCGTTGGCAGAAACCATGCATAGTGCTCACCAACCGTTCATGCTATAGTGCCACCAATACCTTTGTGCGCAACATGAAGCAATGCCCGCTCGTCACCATTCTTGGCGACCAGACAGGCGGTGGAAGCGGTATGCCATTCACCAGCGAACTGCCCAACGGATGGACCGTGCGCTTCAGTGCCTGTCCTATGTATGATGCCCAGATGAAGCAGATTGAATTTGGCATCCAACCCCACGTTCTCTGTGCCCTCGACTCCACCGAGATGGCACGCGGATACGACACCCTCATCGAGACAGCCCGGCAACTGCTTTCAAGCCAGAAAATACCACTGAAATAGCACCTAACTACCACTCACCGCACAAGCCTTAACATCAACACTCTTTGCACCCTTCTGTCAAAACAACGCGCAAAAAAGGCAGAAAAACGCACTGAAAGGTCGTTTTTTGTTAAAAATCAAGCAAAAAACGAGTTTTTTTTGAGTAAAAGTTTAGCAGGAAAAGTATTTTTTCCTAAATTTGTAGCGAATATCGTATAATTTTCTGCTTACACACGCGTACACAGGATTACGCGTGCTGCATCGGGAAGAACAAGCTGAAATTAAAAAAACAAAAAAATAATTAACTTTTAAAAACAACAATCATGAAGAAAATCTTTCTTTCATTTGTCATGTTGCTGGCTTGCGTCAGCATGATGGCAGAAACGAAGATCACCGTGATTACGGATCTCGACAAGGCTGCCAAGGAAGGCACCATCGTCAGTCTGAGAAACGCAAGTGAGCGGTATCTCTTCGGAAGTAAAGCTGACGCCGTGGCAATGGGTACTGTAGAGCAGTCCCTGGCATCCACGAACTCTGTCACAGGTTGGAAGTTGGAGAAAGTGGGCAGCAACTACCGCTTTGCCGCTATCACTCCCGCTGGCGCCCAGTACATCGTCGCAGGTAGTAGAGGCTACCTCAATGCAGGTGAATCGGATGATGACCCCTGCTTCATCGACGAGTATGACTGCGACATCGACGACGGTTCGACCTGGGAGATCACCAGCGATGGCTTCATCAAGAATGTAGGAAACGGATTCTACCTCAACGGCTATGGTGTAAGCCCCAGCCGCACAAAATGGCAGATTGTAAAGGTTGAATACACTGCCGATGAGGAGGAATTGCTACCTGCAGCTACTCCCGAGTCTAAGCCCGCAAGCGGATACGAGTGGACCGAGAACCTTATCACAAACGGCGACTTGAGCGGCTCAAGCCTGAAGTCATTCTACATCAAGAGTGCAGATGACTACGCCAACCCCACGATCACCATGAGCATCGTGAACGACATGCATGTCAAAGCTTTAAAGGTTGTCAGCAACCCTAAGCGTGAGGGGGAAGCAGGAACTCCTTGGGATAGCCAGGTATTCTTCGTGCTGGACGAGAAAGATGGACTCAAAGAGGGTGACACGTATTATGTATCATTCTCATACAGAGCAGACGCTGCAACCAACGCGATTGCAGTACAGTCACACAACACACCCGGTACATACAACGACAATAACTCTGCCATTGGTAACGTTAGCTTTGCTACCACATGGCAGACCAAGTCGGTGGAGGGCGTGGTTAGCAGTGCACAGGTAAAAAATGGCGATTTACTTTCCTTTGCTTTCAACCTGAACGACCATGCCCCCGTCAACAACTACTACTTCACCAACGTAGTGATTAAGAAATTGGTGAAGAGCGAATGGGTGGATGTTGACATTGCAAAGATTAAAAAGGAAGGCGACTTGGCAAATGGTGCAATTGTGCCTACAGTTGCAGATGGTGTGTACACCTACACTCCCACAAGCAACCTTCAGTTTGCATTCAAGGAACTCAACTTCAACGTACAGGGCTACGACAAGGTTAAACTTGTATTTGCTGCGCCTACCCCCGACGGCTGGGCTATCTCATATCATGAGGGTCAAGGCTTCGAGTCGATACCCGCAGGTTCTACCGAGTACGTTTTCGATGTACCTGCAAACGGCACTATTCCCCAATTAGCATTGTTCTCTGGTATCGGAGGAACTCCTGGTGCCATCAAGTTGGCTGCTGTGAAGATGCACATCAAGAAAGATGACACACCCGAAAGCGAGATTCCTGCAGCTGGCGACATGCCTATGCTCGACGGTTATAAATGGGTGAGCATGATTGACAACGGTGACTTCAAGACCGACAACCTCAGCAACTTCCCCCTTAACGCAAGTGCCGGAGGTGTTGCCCCAGAGGGTGTAACAGAAAGTATCATCGACGGACCTGATGGTTATAAGGTGCTCAAGGTTACCTCACGTGATATGGTATCAGCAGGATGGGACTCTCAGGTATTCTTCAGACTCAATGAACAGATTCCCGAAGCAGGTACTCAGCTTTACGTCAGCTTTGCCTACAAGGCTGACAATAACGCAAACATTGGAACCCAGTCACATAGTACTCCTGGAAACTACAGCCACTATGAAGCGATTGGAACAATTAACTTCACTGGCCAATGGAAGCGCTATACTAATGTTATCACATTGAGCGCGGGTGACATGGTGAAGAACGGAGGTTTCGGTGCTGTAGCCTTCAACCTTAACGACTTGGCCACAGCCAATACCTATTATATTGCGGACGTGCGTATTATGAAGCTCGTCAAGGACGAGAGCGCAGGTCCTGAGGTAATCATCCCCGTAGAGTTCAAGGTAGGTGGCCAGTACTACATCCAGAACGTAGAGAATGGCATGTTCCTTACCTATTCTAACAGTAACGACAACAACTGGGGTACCAGAGGCTCTGTAACTCCTGAGGGCATCCTGTGGACCGTAGGTGATGCTGGCAATGGTGAGTACACCCTGAGAAACGACCTGGGTACTGCCAGCAACCAATTCTTAGGCGATAATGGTTACGTTGACTCTCCCGCACAAAACATCCAGATCAAGGCAATCAAGCAGGATGATGGCGAGATTGTGTACAGCATCAAGGATGCTAATGGCTATTGGCAGACCAACAACGCTGCCCGCCAGAACCTGGGTTATGACGCACAGCGCGTAGGCTTCTTGAACAAGGAAGGCAAATGGCGCTTCCTCACCAAGCAGCAGGCTATACAGCGAATGGAGGAGTATGCCAGCGAGACCAACCCCGTGGATGCAACCTTCCTGATTACAAACCCTGGTTTTACACGTAATATGTCAACCCAGTACTGGACTGCAAAGGCATACTCATCTGACGGAACTGCTACCGCAAATGCCAACGACGCAACCATGAGTGGTGGTTCCGACCACTACAGAGCTGCTGAGTCATGGACTTCATCCAATGGTTTCGATATCTTCCAGACTTTGACCGGCATCCCCGATGGTACCTACAAACTGAAGGCACAGGTAGCTTATACCCCCTACCAAACCAGTGGTGAGCCATACCTCTATGCCAACAACACACAGACTGGCAGCGGCAGAATTGCCAAATTCAGCGATGATACCTACAGTGACCTTACCTCAGTAGCCACGGCTATGGGTAGTGGCTCTTTCTGGACACCCGAGATCACAGCCGAGGTACAAAACGGAACCCTGCGTATTGGTGTAAGAAGTAAAGACACTGGCATCTGGTGCATAATGGACAACTTCTCGCTGACCTATTATGGCAACAGCGACACAGAAGCTGCCATGAAGAAGGCTAAGAGTGACTTTGAGGAGGCATACAAGAATGCTTCACGCGAGGCTTCATCTACAGCCAAGCGTAATGCTGACGTAGCACAGAGACTGAAGGATGCGGTAGAGAAGTACAAGAATGCGAACTACACCGAGCCTGCAAGCTACAGAAATGCAACCACAGCCCTGAACAATGCTACCTCGGCAGCTCAGAACTCTACCACCGTATATACCAACATCGACGTTTACAACAAGAAGGCTGCCAAGCTCGACAATGACGGTAAGGCTGCCTATGCAAGCACTCAGCAGAAGTATGATGAGGGTAAGCTCGAAAGCGTACAACAGGCTATTGACGCCTACCGTGCAGCCGTGCTGAAGCAAACCACACCTGGCTCTAACTTCACCGATGCCATCATCAACCCTGCCTACGACGACAGAACCAACGGCTGGACAAACCAGTTTGTACAGCAGATGGGAACTGGTGGTTACATGGCTGAAAACGGCACCAACGGCGAGACCTACGAGGGAATCTGGGACTTCATGGAGTCATGGACTGGCACGCCTGGTCATCTTGACAACGGTAAGACCTACCAGCGCATCAAGAACCTCCCTGCAGGTACTTACACTCTGACTGCTTACATCCTGGCTACCCAGCAGAATCTGGCTGGTGCTGGTCTTAGCTCTATCGACGATTTGACTGGCGTTAACATGTATGCTACAGCCGACAATGTAACACTGAAGTCAAGCACCGTAAAGACTGAGAACAGAGTGGCCAAGAAGCAGACCTTGAACTTTGCTACCAAAGGTGAAGGTGATGTAGAGATTGGTGTGATGATTGAGAACACCAACTGTAACTGGGTGGCATTTGATAACTGGACACTTACCTTCGTACAGAAGGAAGTTAACTTCAACGCCTTCCAGATAGCATTGCAACAAACCGTTCAATCTAACAAGAGCAACTACAATGATGCCGACTGCCAGAAGGCCTTGAAGGAGGCTTATGCTGAGGCATACAAAGAAGCAGAGGAGGCTGCATACACAGACGGTTTGACCAATGCAGAATACACAGCGGCTCAGAACAAACTGCTTGATGCACGCAAGAAGGTGGAAGAGTCTATCGCACTCTATCAGCAGATTGCCAAAGTCAATGAAAAGGCTGCCAAGATGAAGGGTAGCCAGGCACAGGCCATCTATGCTGAGGTACTGCAAACCTACACCGATCAGACAGCCGACAGCGTACAACCCTTCGAGGATGCATACGCCACCGCTATCGAGTTCTCAACCGGTGGTTACTCAATACCCTTCACAAATGATTGGAAACTCTCAACTGGTAATGTACAAGAGTGGGCTAATCCTGACGGCCCTGGTATGGCAGAGAGATACGAAGGCAAAATGTTTACGGGTGACGTAATGTACCAAGAGATCACAGGCTTGAAGAACGGTACCTACATCGTTAAAATGCGTGGTGCCGCATCATACACCTCTGGCCGTGGATTTACTGGTGCTGTAGGTAAAGATCATGCCTACTTCTACGCTAACGGCAGACTTGAGTCACTCGAAGTATTTGACCGCACATCAATTGCTTCTGGTACTCTGGAAAAGGTGGATTTGGATTGTGTAGTTACTGACGGAACACTTAAATTTGGTATCCAGAACATTACTGAGGGTGCTAACTGGTTCGTAATCTGGGTTGATGATATCATCTATGAATCAGATGACATGAACGAGAAGGAGTTCGATATCAGTGTACCTGCTTCAACCCTCTTCTCAACCTTCATCGCTCCCTTCGACATCAAGATATCTGATGTAGAGGAAGAGGCAACTATGAAGATTCCTGAGGGTGTAGGCCTGAATGCATACATCGTAGATAGTTATAATAAAGACCGCATTAAGGTAACTAAGATTGATGAGATCCCTGCCAATACTCCTGTATTGCTTTCCGCAAAAACCGGTTTCAATGTTCGTCTTCGCGGTATCAGCAAACAGCAGGGTGTAACCTACACCAAGGGCTTGCTTACCGGTACATTCGGACGTCTTGAGGTGAAGGCTGGCTACGTGCTCCAGAAGCATGGTGTTAATGCGCCAACATTCTACAAGATTGATCCCGAGAACCCCGTAGTAGTACCTGCATACAAGTGCTGGCTGAATGCTTCTTCAAGTGCAAATGTGAAGGAGTTCTTCATCGACTTCGGCGACAACGACGAGGAGACTGGCATCAATGCTATCAACGCACTGCTGAATGGCAAGGGCGAGATCTACGACTTGAATGGACGTAAGCTCGAAAGCTTGCAGAAGGGTATGAACATCGTTAATGGTGTGAAGGTGCTCGTTAAGTAATATTTCAAAACCTAAAACCTTGCTTGCCGGGCTGAGGCAATTGCCAAAGCCCGCACAAGCCAAGGACTATGGATAATAAACCAAAACACAAGTATGAAAATGAAAAAAGCTTATATTGCTCCACAATCACACAACATGCCCATCAGCGTAAAGCAGGAATTGCTGGGAACATCTGGAATTACTAACACGGACGATTATCTCAACATCCCCGTCACTGATGAATTCGCAGACAAGGGTAACATTTATGTGAAGGAGGAAAACGGCGAGCTCAAGTTCGAGGAGAACATCTTCAAGATGCTCGATGTATGGGGCGAAGAATGGTAAAAAGATAATAGTCCCCTACCCCCCGACTTTTGACTACAGTCAAAATGTAGGGAATAATAGCAATGTTGAAATATCCAACTTGTTATATAGAAGCAATATCAAGAGAAAAGGGTTACGCATAATGCGTGGCCCTTTTTTCGTTAGGCACAACACACAAAGAACCATAACACCTCTCCGACCTTAGCCCGCCAAGCCATGTGCTGCGGGTTGAAATCTTTGCGTATTCGCGTTCAACCACAACATCGCGCCAGCTAATTGTGCATTGTGCACTGTGAATTGCACATTGTTAAGGCCAAAGGGCTCGACGAAGTCAATTATGAATTGTGAATTATTTCGGCTATTGTTTTGCTGTCTCATTCTTTTTGCGTACATTTGCAGCAGTAATATATAAATAAGGAGGTTAGTATGTACACATCAGCAAAGTTAGTTCGTTTCGACTGGGCCATCAAGCGATTGCTCCGTAACAAAGCCGATTACTGCATCGTGGAAGGACTTCTTACTGCCATTCTGGGTAAGAAGATCTTCATCAAGTCCCTGCTTGAAAGCGAGAGTAATAAGGAGACCGAGACGGACAAGTTTAACCGTGTGGACCTCCTTGCAGAGGATGAGAACGAGGACCTCTACATCTTCGAGATACAGAACAACCGCGAACTGGACTACTTCCACCGCATGGCGTATGGTACCTCAAAGTGCATCGCCGAGTACATGAAGCAGGGTGAGCCTTACGAGAAGATCAGGAAGGTGTACTCCATCAACATCGTCTATTTTTCACTTGGCCAGGGCAAGGACTATGCCTATAAGGGCACAACGAAGTTTATAAGCATGCACGACGGCAACGAGGAGCTTGTACTGTCACAGGCACAGAAGGAAGCCTTCCACTGCGAGACCCCCTCAGAGATCTTCCCAGAGTATTTCCTGTTGCGCGTGGATATGTTCGATGATGTAGCCACCACACCGCTGGACGAGTGGATCAGCTTCCTCAAGACGGGCGATATCCCCACTACTGCCACTGCCCCTGGTCTTCAGGAAGCCCGCGAGCGATTGCGCGAAGACCTGCTGGAAGCTGATGAGAGGGCAGACTACTATCGTATGATGGAGAATCTCCGCTATCAGCGTAGTGTCATAGAGACTGGTCGTGCGGAAGGTCGTGCGGAGGGTCGTGCGGAAGGACGTGCGGAAGGAATTGCAGAAGGACGTGCGGAGGGACGTGCGGAGGGTCGTGCTGAAGGAATTGTTGAAGGACGTGCGGAAGGACGTGCGGAAGGAATTGTAGAAGGTGAAGAAAAGAAAGCCATTGCTGTTGCCAGACAAATGAAGGCAGATGGTATGCCAGCAGAACTAATAGCAAAATATACTGGCCTTACCATCGAAGAAATAGATAATTGTTAACTCAAGTTTCGCAAATGCTAAACTTGAGTAATTGACATAATGTAAATATTGTGTATAAAACCATACATTTTCATAATAATATTTGCAATACGGAAAATAGTTTTGTATCTTTGCATACGGAAAAATAAAGCCAATTTCCTACGTTTTTCCTCCAACCAGCCCCCTATCAGCGAACAATTGGCTTACGTCTGGCTTACGTCAAAACACGTAAGCCAGACGTAAGCAAAGCGTGTTATCCCCGAATGAAACCCGAAGGATCACAAAAAAAGAGGCTCAAAAGCCTCTTTCATGTACGCCTAATAGGACTCGAACCTACACGCATCGCTGCACCAGATCCTAAGTCTGGCGTGTCTACCAATTCCACCACAGGCGCAAAACTGTATGCAAAAGTACGTCATTTTTACGATTTAACCAAATATTTAGGCTATAATTTGGCATTTAATCTGCTTTTTTGTAAATTTGCACAAATATAATTAAAAGAACACATTGGAAAACAAAGAACTAAGAAAATGAAAGACTTCTTCAAAATGTTTGGTGCCACTATGCTGGGCCTTTTTGTGTGGACAATACTCTTGTTCATATTCACCATGATTGGAATAGCAGGAATCGTAGCCTCTGAAAGCAACACAAAGGTGGAAGAAGGCACCATACTGCGCATCAAGCTATCGGGACAGCTGGCAGAACGTGCAGAAGGCTCACCTATGGCCATGCTCACAGGAGAAGAGCAAAGCATGGGTCTGGACGACATACTGGAGGCCATAGACCGTGCATCGAAGAACGAGAACATCATAGGCATCTATCTTGAGGGTGGAGCCATAAGCGGTTCGCCCGCCATGCTGCAGGAGATACGTCAGGCCATACTCCGTTTCAAGGAAAGCAAGAAGTTTGTAGTGGCCTATGGCGATACCTACTCGCAGGGAAGCTACTACATCTGCTCAGCAGCCGACGAGGTGTACATGAATCCCACAGGTATGCTCGACTGGCATGGTATGTCGGCCGAGATAACCTTCTACACCGAACTGATGGAGAAGATGGGCATAAAGATGCAGGTATATAAGGTAGGCACATTCAAGAGTGCGGTAGAGCCCTACATCAACACCGCCATGAGCGAGCCCAACAGGGAGCAGGTGAACAGCTACCTGACGAGCATCTGGGGCAACACCCTCAAGGACGTGGCCGCATCGCGCAAGATAAAGAAGGAAAGGCTGAATGCGCTTGCAGACAGCATGCTGATGCTGAAAGACCCCACCTTCGTACTGAAGGAGAAGATGGTGGACAAACTCTGCTACAAGGATGAGGTGAGAGACATACTGAAGAAGAAAGCCGGCAAGGAGGAAGATGAGAAGATAAGCTTCATCAGTCCTGCCAAGATGAACACCACACAGCTCAACCTTGAGAAGATAGAGGACTGCATTGCCGTGTACTACGCATACGGCGACATTGCCGACGACACCACCAGTGGCTTGACCGGAGGCATGGTGGGCAGCATCGTGCCCGAGCCCATGAACAAAGACCTCGACAAACTGATGAAGGACAAGAGCATCAAAGCCGTGGTAATACGTGTGAACTCGGGTGGCGGAAGCGCATACGCCAGCGAACAGATATGGCGACAGATAAGCCTGCTCAAGGCCGAAAAGCCCGTAGTCATCTCAATGGGAGGTCTGGCAGCCAGCGGCGGCTACTACATCTCGTGCAACGCCTCACGCATCGTGGCAGAACCCACTACGCTGACCGGTTCGATTGGCATCTTTGGCATGGTGCCTGATGCAAGCAACCTGCTGACAGAGAAAGTAGGTCTGCACTACGACATGGTGAAGACCAACGAGCATGCAGACTTCGGCACCATGAGCCGCGGCATGAACGACAGCGAAGGTGCCCTGATGCAGGCTTACGTGGAGCGCGGCTATGACCTCTTCACACGCCGTGTGGCTGAGGGAAGACACCTGACACAAGATAGCGTGAAGGCCATTGCCGAGGGACGCGTATGGACAGGTGAGCAAGCCCTGAAGCTGGGATTGGTGGATGAGCTGGGCGACTTGCAGGTGGCCATCAAGGCTGCAGCAAAACTGGCCAAGACAACGGAATACGTCACAGAGCAATATCCTGCCAAGAAGTCGTGGTTGGAAAAGATGATGAACGAGAACGACCTGAGCGGAGACTACATGGAGGGACAGATGAAGTCAATGCTGGGTGAGTACTATGACATCTTCAGCGAGGTGAAAAACATCAAGCACATGAACAAGGTACAAGCCAAGATGCCCTACAAACTCATCATCAACAACTAAGAATAGCTGAGGAGCACGGAAGGACATGGAAAGCGATTTGATCAAGATAAACCGATGGATGCTGCCACTGAGCTGGATTTACGGCGCGGTGACTGCCACACGCAACTGGTTGTTTGACATCGAGGTGCTCAAAAGCGAGTCCTACCCTATCCCTGTCATCTGTGTAGGCAATATCACCGTAGGCGGTACAGGCAAGACGCCTCACGTGGAATATCTGATAAGGCTACTGAAGGACCAATACAAGATAGCCGTGCTAAGCAGGGGCTACAAGCGGAAAAGCAGAGGCTACAAACTGGCTCAGGCAGACAGCACCATGAGAGAGATAGGCGATGAGCCCTGGCAGATAAAGCAGAAGTTCCCCGACATCTACGTGGCCGTGGATGGCAACCGCAGAAGAGGAATAGAGCACCTGCTGCACGACGAAAGCACACGCGACGTGGAAGTCATCCTGCTGGACGACGCCTTCCAGCACCGATACGTGAAGCCAGGGCTTAGCATCATGCTAACCGACTACCACCGCATGATGAACGAGGACGTGATGCTACCCGCAGGAAGGCTGCGCGAATCGGCCAAAGGATGCAAAAGAGCCAACATCGTGATAGTCACCAAATGCCCGGCAGACATGACACCCATGAGCTTCCGCGTGATACAGAGCAGCATAAAGCTGAGACCCTATCAGAAACTGCTGTTCAGCACTTTCGAATATGGTGAGTTGCAAGGTGTCTTCACGGACAAGAAGCGCACGCTCAAATCCATTGAGACGGAGGAACACGTGATGCTGCTTACGGGCATAGCATCGCCAGAGCAGATGAGGATGGACATAAGCAGATATACCCGACGCATCACCCCCGTAAGCTTCCCCGACCATCACTTCTTTACAAAGGCAGATGCAGAACAGATAGAAAAGACGTACTACGAAATGCCTTCGCCACGTCTTATCATTACCACCGAGAAGGATGCCACCCGCCTGCGTTTGTGCCCCTATCTGTCGGAACCCGTAAAGAAGTGCATCTATGCCCTACCCATAGAAGTGAAAATCATGAGAGACGAACAAGATACGTTAAACGAAGAAATTATAGGATATGTACGCAAAGATTCAAGAAACAGCAACCTGGCTGAAAGCAAGAATTAGCACACAGCCTGAGACTGCCATCGTGCTGGGCACCGGCCTTGGCAAACTGGCAGACGAGATAGAAGTAAAGGACCGCATCCCATATAGCGAAATACCCAACATGCCTGTGAGCACCGTGGAGGGCCACAGCGGATGCCTGCTTATAGGCAAACTTGGTGGCAAAGACATCCTGGCTATGCAGGGACGTTTCCATTTCTACGAGGGCTACAGCATGAAGGAGGTAACCTTCCCCATACGCGTGATGTACGAACTGGGCATCAAGACGCTCTTTGTAAGCAATGCGGCAGGAGGCACCAACCCCACCTTCAAGATTGGCGACCTGATGATCATCACCGACCATATCAACTTCTTCCCCGAGCATCCCTTGCACGGGCCAAACTTCCCCACTGGTCCACGCTTCCCCGACATGAGCGAAGCCTACGACAAGCAGCTCGTGGCACTGGCCGACGAGATTGCCAAGGAGAAGGGCATTGAGGTGCAGCATGGTGTGTATCTTGGCACACAAGGTCCTACCTTCGAGACTCCCGCAGAATACAAGATGTTCCGCATTCTGGGTGCCGACTCTGTAGGTATGAGCACCGTGCCCGAAGTCATCGTGGCACATCATTGCGGCATCAAGGTGTTTGGCATGAGTATCATCACCGACATTGGCGTGGAAGGCAAGATTGTGGAAGTGAGCCACGAGGAAGTGCAGAAAGCCGCAAACGCCGTACAGCCCCTGATGGCAGAGATTATGCGAGAGATGATAAAACGAAGCTAAAGCCTTTATGGAAATATCAGAACTGGGTGAGTTTGGCTTGATAAAGCACCTCACAAAAGACATAAAAAACGTAAACGAGAGCACCATAAAGGGGGTGGGCGACGACTGCGCCATCATGCAGTACGCAGAGGGAAAGCGAGTGCTTGTAACTACCGACATGCTGATGGAGGGAGTGCACTTCGACTTGCAATACACCCCCATGAAACATCTTGGCTACAAGTCTGCCATCGTCAACATCAGCGATGTGTATGCCATGAACGGCACGCCAAGGCAACTGGTGGTGAGCATTGCCCTGAGCAAACGCTTCACCGTGGAAGACATGGAAGACTTCTACGACGGTCTGCGCATGGCATGCGAACTGCACCACGTTGACCTCGTGGGTGGCGATACTACTTCCTCGCTGACAGGACTTGCCATCAGCATCACCTGCATCGGAGAGGCAAAGCCCGAGGACGTGGTGGAACGAAGCGGAGCCAAGGAGACCGATCTGATATGCGTCAGCGGAAACCTGGGTGCAGCCTACATGGGACTGCAGTTGCTGGAGCGTGAGAAAGCCGTCTTCAACGAGCAATTGCGCGAGGCACAGAAAAAGGGTCAGACGCTGGAACCCGCACAGCCAGACTTCAGCGGACGCGAATATCTGCTGGAACGCATACTCAAGCCCGAGGCACGAAAGGACGTCATAGAGAGACTGGCAGAGGCGGGCATACGTCCCACCAGCATGATGGACATCAGCGACGGCTTGTCGAGCGAGATAATGCACATCTGTGAACAGAGCGGCGTAGGATGCCGACTCTACGAGGACCGCATCCCCCTTGACTACCAAACGGCAGCGGCAGCAGAAGAGTTCAACCTGAACGTCACCACCTGTGCACTCAATGGCGGTGAAGACTACGAACTGCTCTTCACCGTGCCTCTTACCGCCAACGATGTGGTAAGCAAGATTGAGGACGTACGCGTCATCGGCTACATTACCGCCGCCACAGAGGGTAAGAAACTCATCTGCCGCGACGGCAGCGAGTTCGACCTCAAGGCACAGGGATGGAATCCTCTGCAATAAGCTTCGCATGAAGAGAAGAAACGAACAAAAGGCGCTGATGATACTGCAACTTATACTCGTTGCAGTTGTCATCGGCACTCTTGTTTTTATGCTGATAAAGAAGTCTAAGGGAGAGGAAGAGGCATTGGCAAACGGCAATGAAAACAGAAGCAAAAGCGGATTAAGCGCCTCTTCTGGCCAAGACCTCAACGGAGGCACCGCAAATGCCGTCGAGGGAGCCACACAACCTGCCAGCATTACCTTCGACCCAAACACGGCAGACTCTGCCACTTTGGTCAGCGTAGGACTCTCGCCATACCAAGCGCAGAACGTCATCAAATACAGACGAAAGGGTGGAGAATATCACCGTCCCGAGGACTTCAAGCGCCTCTATGGTCTCACCATAGGGCAATGGGAGCATATCGAGCCTCTGATACGCATCGGCAAGTCTTTCCAATATCTGGCAGACACGGAGGACGTATATGCCCGAAACAGCCAGACAAACAGAAACACGTTCTCTGGCAACGACAACCACGCATCCCGTACGACAGAACAAGAAACGCACACCCCGAACGGGGGCACAGACAGTTTAGCATACCGTAAGCGCTCCACATCACCCTTCTATTCCGCCAACCGCATTGCGAAACTCAATGCAGGCGAGCGTGTGGACTTGGCAACGGCAGATACCAACACCCTGCAAAAGATTCCCGGGGTAGGTCCATACTATGCCAAACGTATAGCAGAATATGGTGAAAGGTTGGGAGGCTTTGTCTCAGTAAAACAGTTGAGCGACGAGGCACTCGACTTCCTGCCAATGGGTATAGAGCAATACATCACCATCCAGAAGACAAGCATCAGGAAGCTTCGCATCAACAAACTCAGCACAAGAGAACTGAACCGCCATCCTTACATTACCTACTCGCAAGCCAAGCAGATTACCGAGCGCGTGAGGATTTACGGCGACATCAAAACGTGGCAAGAACTGCTTTTCCTCTCTGAATTTTCAGAGGAAGACAAAGCAAGACTGGAACCCTACATAAGCTTTGAATAGTTCATAGTGCATAGTTATTTTTCGACCCAAAACGACAACTGTGAACTATGAATTATGCACTATGAACTCAACTAAGTCCTATGAACTGATTAACGAACACCAAGCCAATGGCCACAGGAATAATCCAACGAAGCAGGAAGATGTAAACCTTGAAGAAGCGGAAAGTAAGGTTACCCTCGTTTGTAATTTCATCACGGACCAGTTTCTTATCCAGATACCATCCCGTAAAGAGTGATATGATGATACCTCCCAAAGGCATAAGGATTACAGAAGGCAAGGCATCAAAATTATCGAAGATAGTGTTTCCGAACAAAGTGAGATCGCTCAAAACACCAAACGAAAGAGAACAAATCACACCCAGAGTCATACACACTACCGACACCCACAACGCAGCTTTCTTACGCGACATCTGACGTGCCTCATGCAAGTAGGCCGTAACAGGTTCGTGAATGCTGATGGCACTGGTCAAAGCTGCCAGGAAAAGCAACAGGTAGAACAACAACGAGAACACGTAACCCATGACTGGCATTGAGCGGAATGCCTGCGAGAAAATGTAAGGCAGCGACTTGAATACGAGGCCTGCACCTTCCTCCGGGTCAAGCCCAGGAACGCTAAACACAGCAGGAAAAATAATAAAGCCTGACATGAGCGCCACTATGGTGTCGATAACACAAACACTATATGCGGTCTTGACCAAATTGGTATCCTTTCGGAAATAGCTGGCATAGGTGCACAGACAGCCCATAGCAATACTCAACGAAAAGAAAGCCTGACCGATGGCACTCAATACCGTACTTGCCGTCAACTTTGAGAAATCGGGCTTAAGCAAATACGACAATCCCTCACTCGTACCTGGCAACGAAAATGCGCAGACGGCAAGTACACCTATGATTAGCAGAAGCATGGGCATCATTACCTTGCTGAAACGCTCTATGCCATTCTGCACACCCTTGACAATAATGAAGTGCACCATGCCCATAAAAAGCACAGAGAAAGCCACAGGCAGCCAAGGATGCGACACAAAGCCGTCAAAGAAGTCAGAGAAATAGTTGGCATCATCGCCCGTGTATTGCAATGCTCCCACCAAAGAGGAATAAGCATAATAGAGCGTCCATCCAGAAACCACTACATAGTAGCACATGATGATAAAAGCTACAAACACGCCCATGCCACCCTGCACACGCCACCAAGTGCCTGGCGCCAGCTTCTGATAGGCAGTAGCCGTGTTGGAACGCGTGTGACGACCTATCACAAACTCACTCAGCATCACTGGCATACCAATCAGCACTACACAGATCAAATAAATGAGAATAAAGGCTGCACCTCCATTTTCACCCACCTCTGTGGGGAAACGCCAGATATTACCTAAACCCACCGCGCTGCCCGCAGAGGCAAGCACAACACCTAACTTACTGCCAAAATTAGCTCTTTCTGCCACTTTCTTATATTTTGTTATTGTGTGATTACTTATTCAAAAATCAGATTGCCAAACAACTCGTTGAGGAACACCAAGGCAATGCAAACAGGTGCCACAAAACGAACCAGGAACATGAACGCCCCATAAAGCGAGGTGGGCGCCGCACCAGAGTTAGTCAATTCATCGCGTACGGTCTTCTTATCCATATACCAACCCACGAACAGACATAAGCCAATGCCTCCCAACGGCATGAAAAACTTGGCAGTAAGGAAATCGAAAAGGTCGAAGAATCCCATGCCAAAGAATGTAACATCTTTCCAAGGTCCAAAACTCAACGAGCAGAGCGTTCCCAGGAACATGCACACACCAGTCACGATCCATGCTGCACGCGAGCGAGACACATGGTAATGCTCACGAATGTATGCGGTACTGATTTCATGCATGGATATGCTACTGGTCAAGGCAGCCAGCAAAAGAAGCAAATAGAAGAGTATGCTGAAGATGTCGCCCACCCAGGCAGCATCGCCAAAAGCATGGTTGAAGACGTTGGGCAATGTAACGAAAACCAAACCGGGACCTGCATCGGGCTGCACACCGACAGAGAACACGGTAGGGAATATGATGAAACCTGCGAGAATGGCAACCATGGTGTCGATGATACACACATTCAGGGCAGAGGGAAGCAAACGAGTCTCCTTGCTGAAATAGGAAGAATAGGTGACCAGGCATCCGATACCGACAGACAAAGAGAAGAACGCCTGTCCCATAGCGCTGAACACCACACGCGGGGTAACACGCGAGAAGTCGGGATGCAACAAAAACGACAATCCCTCGCCGGCACCAGGCATCGACACACTTAGCACCACCAGCAAGATGATGATCACCAGCAAAAGGGGCATCATCAGCTTGCTGAACTTCTCAATACCGCTCTCTATACCCTTAGCCACAATAACATGGGTGATGAGCAGGAAAAGCAACAAGAAGATGACGGGACGGTATGGATGAGAAACGAATCCACCGAACACCTCGCCAAAGTCCTGATTGCCCGACAAAGAACCTGTAATGGACAACATGGTATAATCAACCGTCCAACCTGCCACTACACTATAGAAAGAGAGGACAAGAAAACCAGACAACACGCCAAAGATGCCCACCACGAACCAAGGAGTGCGCGGTGCCATCTTGCGATAGGCCTCAACTGTATTGGAACGGGAGTGACGACCAATGACAAACTCACTAATCATTACCGGAAGTGCAAGCAAAAGCACAAACAAAAGATAGATGAGAATAAATGCTGCACCTCCGTTACTGCCTGTCTCAGTAGGGAAACGCCAGATATTACCCAAACCGACGGCACTACCCGCAGAAGCCAGTACAACACCCAACTTACTGCCAAAGTGGCCTCTTTCTTCTTTCATAAAACGACAAGATTATTTGGATTTATAGTTTTTAACATGAATATGTGTGCAAAATTACAATTAAATTCGTACTTTTGCAACGAATTTAGGAAATAACGATTCATCATGGTAACAAATTGCATTAAAACATATCCTTTTAGCTTACTGATTGTCCTTGCAGTCATCGCCTTGTCAGTAATGCCATTCCCCGAAATAAAGATGGCAGAAGACATACCCTTTGTCGATAAATGGGTACACTTTGTGATGTATGGAGGTGTGGCATTTGTCATCTGGATAGAGATGGCACGAAGGGAAAAGAAAAAGAGCACCCACAAAACACATATGCAGTCACTCGTATGGGGACTGTTCTTCCCAGCCATACTGGGAGGCGTTCTCGAACTCATCCAAGAGTACCTGACCACCACCCGCAGCGGAGAGTGGTTAGACTTCCTTGCCGACAGTATTGGTGCCGTCTTAGGCGCCTTAGTCGGTGCGGGAATCAGAGCATGGATTCTGAGAAAAAAGTAGCCCCCTACCCCCCGACTTTTGACTATAGTCAAAATGTAGGGAATAAGAGCAATGCTGAAATAACAAACTTGTTATATATAATTCAAGTTTCGCATGTATAGGGAGTTAAAGAATATCAAGGAGTTAAAGGAGTTAAAGACGAATGTCTTGCTCCTTGAGGCATTGTGGCGCACACCCTGCATACCTAACGTCTTTAACTCCTTTGAATTCTTTAACTCCTTTAACTCCCTAATACTGAAGCATGCGAAGCTTGCGAAAGTTGAATATATAAGAAAATGAGAATTTAATTATCTTCTCATAACGTGTCTCCCCACATCTTATAGGGATATTTACGCATGTGGGAGTTGTAGAAACGACGATCACCTGTGACCTCCACACCCAACCATTCGGGGCGATCATATTCCTCATCCTCGCTACCCAACTCTACCTCGGCCATGATGAGCCCGTCATTGTCACCATGAAATTCATCCACTTCAAAGACATGATTACCCACAGGCACCAGATATCGATGCTTGTCTATGATGCCCGGCTCACAGATGCTCATCAGAGCCTCTGCCTCAGACACAGGAATCTCCTTCTCCCACTCAAAGCGAGCCAATCCAGCCGCATTACTGGGCCCCTTGATGGTAAGGTAACCTTTTTCATCACGGATGCGCACACGCACAGTACGTCCATTGCCCGATGAGATATACCCTTGCTGGATATGCGTACAGTTGGTTGACAAGTGTTTAAACTCGCCAACCACACGAAACTTTCTTTCTATCTCCTGGAACATCTCTCTCTTACTCTTCTGCTCCAAACTCCATGAGATAGGCCTTGATGAAGGCATCAATCTTGCCATCCATCACGCCACCCACATCACTGGTTTGGTAATTGGTACGATGATCCTTGACACGACGGTCATCAAACACATAAGAACGAATCTGACTGCCCCACTCTATCTTCTTCTTGCCTGCCTCAACCTTAGCCTGCTCCTGCATACGATGCTGCAATTCCTTATCATACAAGATAGAGCGCAACAGACGCATGGCATTCTCCTTGTTCTTGGGCTGGTCGCGTGTCTCGGTATTCTCAATGAGAATTTCCTCTTCCTCGCCAGTATAAGGGTCCTTGTACTGGTAGCGAAGACGTACACCCGACTCTACCTTGTTTACATTCTGACCACCGGCACCACTTGAACGGAAAGTATCCCATGAGATGCGAGCCGTCTCAATGTTGACCTCGATGGTATCATCAACCAAGGGGGTCACAAAGACAGAAGCGAAACTGGTCATGCGCTTACCCTGAGCATTATAGGGAGATACACGAACCAGACGATGCACACCGTTCTCGCTCTTCAGGAAACCATAGGCAAACTCACCTTCAATCTCTAAGGTACACGACTTGATACCTGCATCATCGCCATCGAGCACATTGGCCACACGCAACTTGTAGCCATTGGTCTCAGCATATCGCATATACATACGCATCAGCATAGAAGCCCAGTCTTGTGCCTCGGTACCACCAGCACCCGCATTGATCTTGAGCACGGCATCCATATTGTCGCCTTCATGACGAAGCATGTTGCGCAACTCCAAGGCTTCTACCGATGAAAGGGCGCGGGCATAGATGTCATCCACCTCATCCTCTGTCACCAATTCCTCTTTGTAGAATTCAAAGGCCGTTTCCAGCTCGTCAGCCAAGGTCTTTACAGCGGTATAGTCTTTAATCCATTTTTCCAATCCCTTAACCAACTTCATCTGTTCCTCGGCACGCTTCTGGTCATCCCAGAATCCTGGAGCCTGTGTACGGAGTTGTTCCTCCTCCCATTGCACTCGTTTGTTGTCAATATCAAGGTAATGGTTCAACTGCTCAACACGATCCTTTATCTCTTTAAGTTGTTCTAATGTAATCATATTCTTTTCTTAACGTTAAGCAAAAAGTAGATTTATGGAACACAAATTCTTCTTACCATTTGCCAAAGTTGAATTTTTTAATCTTCCTTATACATTGCCTCAATCTCTTTTGCAAAATTCTTGGCAATAACCGGACGCTTAATCTTCAAAGTATTGGTCAGCTCGCCCTTCTCCAAACTGAATGGCTCGGGCAACAGGGTAACACACTTGATTTGCTCATAATGCGCAAACTCCTGCTGGAGTGTCTCCACACGATCCATATAGAACTGAACAACATCCTTGTTGGCACACAACTCCGCTCTGTTTGCATACGTTATGCCACGCTTCTGGGCATATTGCTCAAGCAGCGAATACTCAGGGATAATCAAGGCAGAAACGAATTTACGCATATCTGCAATCACCACAATCTGGTCGATGTAACGGTCAACTACCAGTTTGGTTTCAATCATTTGAGGAGCAATGTACTTTCCGTTGCTCGTCTTAAAGAGGTCCTTGATACGATCGGTGAGGAACAACTCTCCATTCTCAATATAACCGGCATCACCTGTATGGAACCATCCCTCGCTGTCGATAGTCTCATCTGTCACCTCCTGCTTGTGATAGTATCCCTTGGTTATCTGATCACCCTTTAACAAGATTTCATTGTTCTCACCAAACTTGATCTCCATTCCGTTCAGCACACGACCTACCGAACCAATGGTGTGAGGCTTACCATCCCATGCACATGCAACGGTAGCTGTCGATTCGGTAAGACCATAGCCCGACACCATGTTGATACCGGCCGAATGTACGAACTCCTCCACTTTGCGAGGGATGCTTGAACCTGCCGTAGGGAAGAAATTGGCGCACTCAAATCCCAGTTCCTTCTTGAGAACAGCAATGACAGTCTTCTCCAACAGCTTGTACTTGATGCGAAGTGACAAGGGAGGCACCAAACCACGCATTTTATATTTCACATTATATTCGTAACCCACCTTCAAGGCATCGTTCACAATGGCACGCTGCACAGCATTGCTCTTGCGTATCTTCTCCTGCACACCGGCATACACTTTCTCCCAGAAACGAGGTACTGTACACATACACGTGGGATGCACCTCCTTGAGCGACTGCAACACGTCAGCAGGCTTCAGGTTCACACACATGGTGCAACCCTTGGAGATGCACCAATAGCTCCATGCACGCTCAAAGACGTGGGTGAAGGGCAGGAAATTCAGCACTATGTCCTTATCTGACAAAGGCAATGTGGGATCCTGATCCACCAAGATGGCTCGGTACATGCGATGCGTCAACATCACACCCTTGCTCACTCCCGTGGTACCACTGGTGTACAGGATATTGGCAAGGTCATCAATGTCCAACTCTGCCGTACGCTTATCTATCTCTGCCGCATGCTTATCATCCTCACCTTTTTTGATGAACTCGTCAAAATAGATACTCACCTGATCCTGAGCATTCTTCTTCACGCTGTTGTCTGTGATTACTAAGCGCTTAACCGACGTGCACATCTGCATTACACGGAATGCCACATCATACTGATACTGCTCGCCAACAAAGATGTAGCGAATATTCGCATCGTTCACCATGTACTGCACCTGTGACTCGCTGCTGGTAGCGTAAAAGGGAATGCTGCAGGCACGAATGGCATAACAGCCGAAATCCACAAACAGGTTCTCCACCATATTCTGAGCGAACACAGCCACGTTCTCTTGCACACCAACGCCCCACTCAAGCAATGCGTTGGAAGTTGCACGTACACGACGGGCAAACTCGTTCCATGAAATGTCTTTCCACTTTCCGATATTGTAATCCCGGTAACGCAAAGCTACACGGTCGCCGTACGTCTCAGCCTGCGAGGCAATAAGTTTCGACAAGGGTTGTAAATTAAGCATGTCCTTCTTTTTTAGTATTTATGCGACTACAAAGTTAACCAATTTTCCCGAATTGTAAAAGCAAAGTCCAAAAAAAGATTGCATTACTTTGCCGTTTGGCATAAATGTTGTAAATTTGTGCACCAAAGAAACTTATCATGACCGACCAAACCATATTGCTCATACTGGCTTGCTGCACCACGGCTCATTTCGTAATGACGTGTGCATTAGCCGTTTATGCACGACATAGAGTACAATATCTGGCACTAACCTGGATATTAGGCATCTTTACTGCCTTAATGGGAATTTGCCTGCCCTTTTCCGACCACATCAATGGCAACCCTGGCATCCTGCATCCGCTGATGCTGCTCACCCTTACATCCATCTGTTTCCTCCAAAGTCTGTACCCCATCAGCATACCGTTGCCTGCCTACCTGCAATGGGGCAGAATGTGGAAATATGCCTCACCAGCCATCTGCCTCTATACAGTATATGGCATCGCTATGCTTCTCGGCCTCAAGCCATTACACCTCAACAGCTTCAGCGACCTTGCGGAGAACTGGTACAGCATTGACATCTGGCTACGACTGACGGCCCTGGGACTTGGTGTTTATTATGTGCAGAACATACTGCGCCTACCGAGCAGGATTGCCCACAGTACAGAGCTGCCCACCTACCTCAAAGGCTATTGTAGCGCATTGGGCATCAGCGTGCTCTTCTATCTCTACACAGCTATTTCCTACAACCCCATATACATTGTCATTTATCTCATTGGCTTCTCGCTACTCAATCTGTATCTATGTTTCCGCACGTTCGAAACCATGGCCATGGAACTGCCCAAACCCGTCATAGCCAAGGTAAAGGAACCTAAGCCCGAAGCACTTGAGCAGGCCGAAAATGAGGACTATAACGAAGCCAATCGTCAACGCTTCCAGCGCATCGAATACTGGATGCAGACACATCGTGAAGAATGGACAAAGAGCACTTTCAACCGCGATGCACTCTGCGAGCAGGTAGGAATCAACCGTCATCTCGTGCTACAATGTGTGCGCAGTCAGGGTTACAATAGTACGCACGACTACCTCAACACATACCGCTTTGAAGAACTCAAGCGCCTCATACAACGTGGCAAGGTAAAGAGTGCTACTGAAGCCGTGGACGCAGGTTTTGGTACGCCAAAGACTGCCCGTTCGGTATTCATGAACCTTTCCGGACAGCCTCTCGACGAATATCTTGCACTCTACAAAGAGACATCAGCTACAAATAACACAAAGACTTCAGAATAAAGAAGAACATTCAAGTTTCACATGCACAAGAGTTAAGGATTAGATAATTAAAACTTTGCGTCTTTGTGCTTTTGCGTTCAAGTATTAATTTGCAGAACAGTCCTTATTTGTAATACGAAATCTCGCGCGTCTCGATGAGATACAATTTTGCAGAATTCTCATAGACTCCAGAGCCATTATCGGGACCATCCTCACATAATTGTGTCTGCATGCGACGAGTCCAGTTGCCGTTTTCGTCCGACTCAAGAACGCGATAGGTACTGGTAGTACGGTATATCATACCTTCACCTGCAGCCTTGGAAACGCTCTTCTCCAAACTGCCATCAGCCTTGTAAGTATAAACAATTTCTTCAGCATTCTCGATGCCATTGTTTTTCTTTGTCTTGAGCGAGCCATTCTCGTTGTAGGTGTATTCCTCACTTATGTCGCAGCCAAAGTCAGAGACAAACCAACTCACAGTCACAATCTGACCTTTGTCATTACGCTTCAGGCGAGGGTCGTTAAGTCTCCAGTCAGCCTCCTTTGCATTGGGCTGCAGCATATAATCCACATCGAACACCTTTACCTCTGTCTGCCAGTATGAACCATCGTCCACTTTGCCATTCTCATGACAGTCGGTACTCTTGTATATACACTTTGACACCTTTCCCTTGAGGTCGTTAAGCGCCAGGTCGGGTGAGAGATAAACACTCTTCTCTTCCACTTTTTCCTCTACTGCCTCTGCCGCAGGGGCATCCACCTTGGTAGAGTCGGCATTACCTTGTGCGCTATCACTCTTTTGTCCACACGCCATTATCAAGGCACAACCCACAATGGCAAACATATTTGCTGAATTCTTTTTCATGACTTTATATTTTTGTTTAAGTTTCTGTTTTTTTATCCAAGTTGGAATTAGGAGGACTTGTCTTCTGTGAGTATTGTTATTGCATCGTCCTTACGTAGAAATGATGACAAACTTTCGACACGCCCTCTAACGGTTTATTTTCACACGATCCCTACAAGAGAACCAACAACAAGAGAACCAATAATAAAGGTTAGTTCTCTCTTGGAGGCAACTGGCTGAAATCAAGTTTCACAGTTATCCAGCCCTTCAAATTGCTGAACTCCTCCATATCGGGGATTTTCACGTTTTTAGGAACCGTACAATCTTCACTCATCTTGTAATCTTCCCCTTCTTCATCTATTCCGTCACGCGAGATTACCTTTTCACCTACCGGCTCAATGTCAAAATGAGCCACCTTGAAGTAGGAAGTACTCCAAATGCGGTAATCCCCTCCATGGTTGTCGTATTCCTCTGCAAACCAGCCAGAACCATCCTCACCCTTTCCGATGCTGAAGATTGAATAACCGTCTGAGGCGCAATGGGAGTTTACCATCTTTCCATCCTTGTAGAAAAGCAGAGCCGAAGGAGAACCCGGATCGCTTCCATGCAGCAGAACCTCCGGATTGCCATCGCCATCAAGGTCGGTCACCTGATACTGGTTGATCAGGTTATCATCATAGATGTAGATTTCTGCACTTGCCTCTCGCCAGTCCTTTGCCAGCTGTTCTATTGATACAGGCAACTTGAGGACAGCCTCTTCTTTCACTCCGTCCTCTTTCACTTCATCCTCCACATGCTGCGTCACAGCAGTATCTGGATGTTCTCCCTCGCCAGCACATTCTGTCTTTTTGCTTCCGCAAGAGAGCATCACACAAGGAGCAAGTGCCATTAAAAAAAGTTTTTTCATAAGCAAAATGTTTATTTGGTTTTAGTAGTCCTTAAATCGCCTCCAAAGACATGCCGTTGATACGGCGGTACAAATCGAGCGCATACACATCAGTCATGCCCGAGATGTAGTCGATGACCGCCATGATTCTTCCGTAGAGCGTGGAGGCTTCTATATCATACTGGGTGGACACACGGTTGATGAGAAGCTGCGAATATGCCTTGTCAGTATGAGTCACGGCCTGCGTCATCAAGTCGAGCAGTTCGGTGATAACCTTGAAACCTGCCATCTCGATGTCGATAACATTCTTCGAGCGGTATATCTTCTTGTATGACAATGCCTCGCAGCGCTGATAGGCCTGACGGGGGATGTCGGATATGTGGTCGATGAGAGAGCCCTTAAACTCTCCCGCAAGTATCTGTTCCTCGTTCTCTACAAAGACTCTCACGCACTCCCCTTCCAGACAGTTGATAGCCACGCTTCTCAGATACACTATCTGCTCATTGGTGTCGCTCACCGTCTGCAATCGTTCCTCAATATGTTCACGCTGCTCAGCGTCAAAGAAACCCAGCAAGGAGGCCTTTGTCTCCTCCTCCGTAAGGATCTTCAACTTGAAGGCATCCTCTATGTCCATAATCTCATAGCAGATGTCATCGGCTGCCTCCACAAGATAGACGAGTGGGTAGCGAGCATAATGGCAAGAGTCGGGATTCTCGCTAATCTTCTTAATTCCCAGCGCATTGGCTATCAATTCATAGTTCTCCTGATCCTGACGGAAAAAGCCGAACTTAGCCTTCTTGCCTGCCATGTCGCTGGTAAAGGGATATTTCACGATGCTGGCAAGGGTGGAATAGGTCATCACGAAGCCTCCTTTTCGGCGTCCCTTGAAATGGTGTGTCAGCAAGCGGAAGGCATTGGCATTACCCTCAAAGTGCACCAAGTCTTCCCATTGCTCAGCAGTCAACCTATCGCCCGTCTCTTCGCAGAAATAGTCCTTGAGCCACAAGCCTTTTCCTTCCGAGAAGAAAGTGCCGATGGCCTTCTCACCGCTATGCCCGAAGGGAGGGTTTCCCATGTCGTGAGCCAGACATGCTGCCGAGACAATACTGCCCAGTTCGGTAAGGTGGGTGCTGTACAGCCAAGGCTGGTTCTGCAGGAGCAGACGACTCACGTCATTACCCAACGAGCGACCCACGCTGCTCACCTCAAGACTATGTGTCAACCTGTTATGCACGAAGATGCTTCCTGGGAGAGGAAACACCTGTGTCTTGTTTTGCAGACGACGGAAGGGAGCGGAGAAGATGAGACGATCGTAGTCACGCTGAAACTCCGTGCGGTCATCAGGCCTGGAGGCTTGGTTCTCCATGCCCAGACGCTGCGTAGAAAGTAATTGCTCCCACTTCATAAATTAAAAATAATATTACTTCACCTCGTCGAAGCCGTCATCCTTCTTCCTCTCCTTGTAGATCACCTTGGCAGCACCACTGGTGGGGTTCACGGCCTCGGGATGCTCCTTGGCAAAGGTGTCGATATGGCGCACGCGCTTCTCGTCAAGAATTTCGTCCACGGCAATCAGGATACCAGTTTCTTCCACATCGCCAAAGCCATAGTTGATGGCTGTACCGAAGAGACGCATGGTGGGCGACAATCCCATGTAGGCATTCACGAGAGGGGGGATGTTATAACCCAGCTTACGCACCTCACGGTTCAGGATGCGATAATCCGCCTTGAACGTGTCCTCCACAAACAGCTGTTCCAATTCCGCCGGGTCAGCCTCTATCTGAAGCGGTTTTGTAGGCAAGATGAGTTCATCCTTGTCGGCAAAGTGCTTCTTGAGGAAGTACAGAATCATGTCGCGGCAACGGCGATCGTAACTGGGGTACATGGTAAACTTGCCAAAGAAATAACGCACGTTGGGAAGGATGACAGTAAGTGCTCCTAATCCGTCCCACAGGTTGTCAAGGGCAAAGATACCCTTGGCTCCCAGGCGTGAGCTTTGATACTCCAAGGTCACGAACGAACGGCCCAACTCAATGGTATAAGGCATGTAGTCCTTCATGAAGCGGTCGGAGAAGTGGAACATGTGTGAGGTAGCCAGGATGGGCTGTCCTTTGTCATCAAGTTGCACTTCAGGACCCAGTATATAACGGTAGCCTCCAAGAATCTTCTCGGCTTCGGGATCCCACACCAGCAGCTGCTTATAGGGATTCTCCATTGTGTCGAACTCATCCAGGTCGAGCGACAAACCCGTACCACCACCCGCATCGCGGAAGGCAATCTCACGCAATCTTCCAATCTCGCGCACCACGTTGGGCGAGTCTTGCCAGGTTACGATATAAATTTCGTTGTTACTCTTGTTGGTAAACCTAAGACGTTTGTCTTCTGTAAGTTCGCTTTTCAGCACCTCCACAGGTATGGGGTCTATAATCTGTTCCATAGTTTGTGTTCCCTCACCCTCTCCCAAAGAAAGGAAGGCCTTGCTGTTGCATTCTGACCTGTAAGGGGATATTTAATTGTCAAATCGTAAATAATCGAATAAAGTTACTCTATTTCATACACTTTTTCCTTGAGCCACTGAGCCCATTCCTTGGCCGAACGGCTCTTGTCGAAAGTCTCATACGGGATAGGCTTTCCGATATGCACCGTATAATGCTTCCCACGACTCTTATACATCTCGTCGGGCAGGTAAAGCATGGCCAGATTGAACTTCAAGTGCAGGAACTTGCAGATGTTGGCCACCCGATAGAACCGCTTGCTGTTGGCACCCTCGAAATGGATAGGCACGATGTCGCGCTTATGCTGCACGCTTTTCGTCACGCACGTCTTACCCCATTCAAGGTCGCGAATCACACCTTTCTTCTTGCGCGAACACAATCCGGCTGGGAACATGATGACATGGTTCTCGCCACCAAAGGCACTCTCCACGATGGCAGGGAAACTACGAGCCTGCTTGCCCAGCTTGTTGATGGGCACACACAGGGGAGCCAGTCCTTCAAGGTTCATCAGCAAGTCGTTCACAAGATACTTCACCTTGCCGTCATAAGCCTGTCCGAGTACACTTCCCAAGGTCACGCCATCAATAGCTCCCAAGGGGTGGTTGCTCACAAAGGTATAGTAACGATCGTCATGGGGCAGGTTCTCCGTACCCTTGACATCAACGGTCACTCCCAGATACTCCACAGCATGCGTACAGAAATCCACTCCCACATACCGCTTGCGAAGATAAATGTTGATGAACTCCTGATGAATGAATTTCTTCAGCCAGTTCACCACAAACTTAGGCACCTTCTTTCCGGCTCTTTCAGCCACTATCTTGTCTAAATCAATCTCAGAGACAGGTTTGTCGCTTTTCACACTACCCGCTTCCTCCGAATTATTTCCTGATTTTATATCCTCAGCCATGGCTCACTTTTTCACCTGTTTATTATGCAAAAGTAATCATTCTACATTAAATACAAGAAAAAAACGCTCACAAAATACAAAAAATGCATCACTTTGCTATAAAAAAGCCCAAATGTGAACAAGAAAACGCATCATGCAGTTGGTGGTTTCGCTAAGCCTGTGGCTATTGCAAACACCCCAGAAGGCAAAAAGAAGAATTTCTGCCACAACCATCTGTGAATAACATTTTGTTTCATCGCGACGTAGCAATTGT
>JAKSLO010000028.1 GCA_024401185.1 Bacteroidaceae bacterium
TGTACGATGACTATATTTATGGCCTCAAGGAACTTGCAGACATCAACCGTGAGTTTAGCGAAAAACATGCCGGAGCCGTTGTTGCAGGGGAACTGATGGAGCAGCGAGAGCAGAAGCAATGCTTGCATTGATTATGCCGAGTCGTGACAGAAGAAGACCGATAGGTCAACATAACGGCAAGATTATCAGCAAGGGGGGCTAATTTTTTGTATTCTTATCTGACACAGGCTTTTTTCCCAGCCTTTTATCCTAGCCATCATTCTATCCAACGATTGAGAATTTCACCTTTGGGGGAAGGCTCTAAGATTTGACTATTCTCATAACGAATAGTCAGCCAACTACACCAACTTGTACGGTAAGATATTGTTAAGCATTCTGGATATCTCATTGTCCTTCTTCTATTCTTCTTTTTAGAGAAGGTTAGATGAGGGGTGAAAAGATTGCGGTTATTCATAATTTTCCGTATAGATTACATCCTTTGTTTGCTATTATTCTTTTCACAAGGTAATTCCTTATCCTATTTCTTGTCTTAATTTAAGACTGCCCCAATGCTTAACTTGTGACCAAGGTCGAGCATAAGTTATGATTAAAAGAAAGATAAGAGAAAAACTGAAAACGCTCCCATACTCTATGAATATTTGTAACTACAAACACAAAAACGTGTAATTACACCACAATTTGTTTTTAGTTACAAACTTTTAATGCGTTCCATGCGGCATTTTCAAGAAATAAGCAGTAATTTTGCATTCGTTATACAGCATTTCCCATTATCATCAACGATTCGATTATGCCGACACTCCATATTAAATCCACACAACAGACCATCAAGGGGGACGAACACAAGGAAGAAATGTTCGTCATGAAGGTGGAACACTACAACACGATGGAAGCAGAGAAAATTATCGAATATGTTGACAATCTGGAGGAAATGAAGTTGTTGTAAAAAGAACTGTTACTACTTTTATAAAACGTTGATAATAAACAGATATAGCACATTATGAATAGCGTATGGATAAGTGCCATCGGACTTTGTGGTGCAACATTGATTGGTGCAGTTCTTGGTTTCGGGATAAAAGAACTGCCACATAAATGGAATGACACGGTACTTGGCTACTGTGCAGGTATTATGCTCGCGGCTTCCACCCTGGGTCTTATGGTTCCAGCCTTCGATGAAGCTGGCAGCCATGGTTGGTGGACAGTGGTCATTGGCGTAATGGTGGGAGCATTGTTCCTTAATGTTCTCGACTTTGTTACTCCTCACCTTCATCACATTACGGGGTTGGATGAAGAGCAGCATCGCAACAATGCTTCGCTCAACCACATACTGCTCTTTGTGATGGCCATTGCCTTACACAAACTTCCTGAGGGTATGGCTGCAGGTGTAAGCATGAGCAACCTTTCATCGGGAGAGACATCTTGGGCGGTGTCGCTTGGTATTGCGCTTCAGAATATACCAGAAGGCATGGTTATCATTGCACCTCTGCTTGTTGCAGGAGTAACACGTACGAGGACAATCGTCATCTCGCTTGCCATAGGCTTGCTTGAAGTTATCGGTGTCTGGATTGGTTTCGCCCTTGGTTCAGTAGCTGCTGTTTTCCTGCCAGTAATGCTCGGTTTTGCAGGTGGAGCGATGCTGTATGTGACAAGCGATGAAATGATACCTGAGACTCATCCCATGGCTATCAGAAGCAAGCCACATACGCTTTGCTACTTGGGTTTATGACATTACTGCTCATTGAGCGATTCTTCGAATAAACAAACAAGGATTCCAAGAAAGTTAATATAATTGAAGATTCTACCATTAGATGACTGATACTTAGGGAAGTTATTCTGCACGTTGTGCGAAGCGTCGGCCTATCAAGGAAGAACAGTAAAAAGTAACTAATAATCAACATGTACAAGAAAACAATCTACATCATCATTGTTGCAGCATTGAGCATTTCTTTGCTTGCGGCATTTGTCACAAAGCAATTTGGCATAGACCTGGGCGCTATGGATTGGATGGCACACTGGGTATCATCGCCTATTGCTCTGCTGCTGGGTATCGTGTTCGCCCTTACCTTCGGCGCAACCTTCGAGAAGTTCACCAAGACGATGTCCAAGAAGATGCTACAGTATTCAGTCATCGGGCTTGGCTTTGGCATGAACGTCAACCAGGCACTTGCATCGGGAAAGGAAGGTATGCTCTTCACCATCGTCAGCGTATTCGGTACGCTTGCCATTGGTTGGCTCATAGGCAGGAAAATGTTGAAGGTTGACCGTGAAACGAGCTATCTTATCTCTTCAGGAACTGCCATCTGTGGTGGTTCAGCCATTGCAGCTGTAGGTCCTACGATCAAGGCAAAGGCTGAAACCATGTCCGTGGCACTCGGAGTAGTTTTCGTACTGAATGCCATTGCACTCTTCATTTTCCCATACATCGGCGACGCTATAAGCATGACGATGAAGGAGTTTGGCATGTGGGCAGCTATTGCCATTCACGATACAAGTTCCGTGGTTGGAGCAGGATCAGCATACGATGCCATGCATCCAGAAATGATGGCGAGCGAAGGAGTTTCGGCACTCGAAGTAGCTACAACTATTAAACTCACACGTGCTTTGTGGATTGTGGCATTGGTACTTGTCACTCCGTTCATTATGCGAAATAATGATGGAAGCGAAAAGGGAGAGAAGCCATGGTATCAGACGATTCCCCGCTTCATCATCTGGTTCGTCGTGGCAATACTCGTAAATACCTATCTGTTGTCAAATGCCTCACTTATAGGCGATAGTGCAGCAAATATCGGTTCTGAAATAAGTGGTGCCATCAACCAACTTGCCAAGCATATCATCACGCTTTCCCTCTTCTTTATCGGGGCAGGATTGACACGGAAGACCCTCAAAGCCGTAGGCATACGTCCACTCATCCAGGGCGTTCTCCTTTGGATTACAATCAGTTGTGTGTCACTGGCTTACATACTTTGGATATAAAAAAACTGTTAGGGGATTCCGTTCCAATTGTTCCAGTGCGTTTTTAATTATATTATGGCGGGAAACGGCATCACTCTGCATCTTATCTTCACTTCACATTACTTCCACAATCCTTTTACCTTTACTCAGGGTGCACTCAGGGTGCGCTCACAATTCTCCACGGATTTGTGAGTGATCCTTGGGTGAACATTGAGTGCTCATCGAACAAACCACGAACGAATCCTGAAAATACATATTACCAGAAAAAGAAGAAAAGGCAAACAGACTCAAAAAAAATAATAAAAACACGGGCGCTGTTTAAGAAAAACACGCTTCGTGTTTTTACCAAACAGATTGTCCATCTTTTAAAAGCTTTTTGGCTACATGGGAATATGATTGGATAACTAACCACTAAACAATATTGATTATGCGTAAACATCTGAATCTCTTTTTTACAGCACTTCTCCTTATTGGAACGGTTGCAATAATCCTACCTGGATGTAACAGAGACAACGGCACAGAAAGTCAACCCACCATTGAACGCATCAAGCAGAACGGCGTGCTGCTGGCAGGAACCACCGGCGACTACCATCCCCTCACCTTCCTGGAAGAAGACGGCAGCTACACAGGATTTGGCATAGAAGTGGCAGAAACCATAGCAAAGGAACTTGGTGTGGCAATCAGATTCGTTCCGACCTCATGGCCAACGCTTACAGCAGACGTATTGGAAGAGCCACAGAAGTTTGACCTTGCCATCGGTGGCATTACGATAACGGACAAGCGTCTGGAAACCATGCTGATGAGCGAAGGATACCTTGCCAACGGAAAGACCATTTTGTGCCGACAAGCGGATGCCGACAAGTTCAAGTCTTTGGAGGACATCGACAAGCCCGAAGTAAAAGTGATGGTGAACCCAGGCGGAACCAACGAACTGCTCGCCAGGGAGAAGCTGACGCATGCCACAATCATCGTTCACGAGAGCAACCTTGAGATTCCCCGACTGATTGCCGAAGGTGTGGCAGATATCATGATAACGGAGATAACAGAAGCCCCCTACTATACCAGCATAGACGAACGGCTTGCAGCACCGCTCATCGACAAGCCGTTTACTAAAGGATTTATCGGCGTGCTGATGCGCAAGGGGCAGGATGACCTGCTGAAGGCTGTTAACAGCACCATTGAGCGTATGAAGGCAGACGGATCTCTGAAGAAACTCCATGAGAAATATGGGTTGGTGTATTCATTTGAATAAAACGGAGCCAGAACACAGCACTATTTTCCGTCTATTTGGCATTTTTCATTGTCTTTTTGCTAAATTTCAAATAAAAAACACTACCTTTGTAGGCAATTAGAAACGATAGCAAGACTTGAGCTATCTTAATTGAAGAACAACTAATTATCTAACTGAATACGACAGAATCAACAAGAACAATTAACCTAAAAGAATATGAGAAGAAATTTATTGATTATTATCTGTACCCTATTTACGGTACTTGGTGCAAATGCACAGGGTAAGAAAGTCATAGTTGCCTATTTCTCGGCAACTGGTAAGACTGAGGCTGCTGCCAAGCAACTGGCAAAAGAGCAGAAGGCCGAAATATATGCCATCAAGCCCAAGAAAGACTATTCGGAGGAGGACTTGGACTATCGCAATGCCATCAGCCGCTCTTCAAAAGAGATGAACGACTCACAATCGCGCCCCACCCTGAAGGAGAACAAAGACCTTTCGCGCTACGACACGGTTTACCTCGGCTTCCCTATCTGGTGGAACCTTCCTCCACGCATCATCAACACCTTCATCGAACAAGCCAACCTGAAGGGTAAGGTTGTCATCCCCTTCGCCACATCGGGCAGCAGCAGCATAGAGAACTCTGTCAACGCACTCAAGCGCGCATATCCCGACATCAAATGGCAAAATGGCTTGTTGCTGAACAAGAAATAAAACAGAAAATAAAGCAACTCAACTTTCGCAGCGGAAAGCTAAGACCACAAAAATACATGAAAAGACTAAAATCTCTTGTGCTCATAGTCCTCATCGCACTTGGAGCATCAGCACAAAACAAAGCTTTGACAACAAAGGTAAATACCCTTAATGGTCCCATTGAGGGCTATGAAGCAGATGGCATGAAAATCTTCAAAGGCATTCCTTTTGCCCAGCCACCTGTAGGCGACCTACGCTGGAAGGCTCCACAGCCCGTCAAGTCGTGGACGGAAACCAAGATGACCAAGCAATATGCTGCAGGTCCCATTCAAGGTGCACCCTCGCCACAATATTGCGAGGATTGCCTGTACCTGAACATCTGGACTCCTGCCAAGAAGAGCAACGAGAAACTGCCTGTATTGGTATGGATCTATGGCGGTGGATTTGTCTTTGGCAATACTGCCGACCCCAGCTACGACTGCGAGGCCTTGGCACGCAAAGGTGGCATCGTTATGGCAAGCATCAACTATCGTGTAGGGCAGTTAGGCTTTCTTACCCTTCCCGAACTGAGTGCAGAGGACGAGCATCATGTATCTGGCAACTATGGTCTGCTCGACCAGATGGCAGGTCTTGACTGGATTCGCAAGAACATTGAGAAGTTTGGTGGCGACCCCAACAAGATAACCATCTTTGGCGAATCGGCTGGTGGAATCTCGGTCAGCATGCTGTGTGGTTCTCCCTTGGCAAAGGGACTCTTCCAAGGTGCCATCTCACAGAGTGGTGGAAACTTCGGTCCTTCACGTCCAACGACCTACCCTGGCGAGAACATGAAGACATTAGCTGATGCAGAGCAAGACGGCAAGAAGATAATGGAACAGCTGGGTGCTAAGTCGTTGAAGGAGCTTCGTGCCATGGATGCCAGCAAGTTTGCCAGTCAAGGGCTGGGTGCGTGCAGCTGGCCTGTGGTGGATGGTTATGTGATACCAGGCGACCAGTCAGAACTCTACGCCCAAGGCAAATATAATGACGTACCAGTGCTGATTGGCTACAATTCTGATGAGGGAGCCAGCTTCCAGTTTGGCGGTAGTGGCAAGGACAACTACATCAAGAGTACTCAGGAGCGCTACGGGAAATATGCCGATGCCTTGCTCAAGGCCTATCCTTATAACGATGAAGACAACGGTAAGACTTCACGCGACTTGATGCGCGATGCTGCATTCGGTTGGCAGACATGGAACTGGGCACGCCTACAGGCGCAAACAGGTAAGTCAAAGGTGTTCCTTTACTATTTCGACGAGCATCCCGAATATGCAAAAGGCACGCCCAACTATGGCAAGGGTTCGCCTCACGGACAGGATGTGGCTTTTGTCTTCCAGCACATGGACAAGTGCGAACGTCCTGAAGCCGACCGTCCACTCTCAGACATCATGGGACAGTATTGGATTAATTTCGCAAAGTATGGCGACCCCAACGGCAAAGGCTTACCCGTATGGCCTGCCTTCAACAACCAGAACCCCAAAACGATGCACCTGAGCGGTCCTACTCCATACGCTGACAATGTACCCAGCGAGTCAGCACTTAAAGTGCTCGATGAATACTTCTCATGGCGAAGAACGGCAGAAGGCAAAGCATGGGCAAAATAAACGCTATCCCGCATTCATACCACCATGACGAAAGCCATATTGTTTGATTTTGATGGCACATTGGTCGATTCTGCCCCGGGCATAGTCAAGACCATGGAACAGACATTCATCAAGATGGGTGTCACGGTTCCTTCGGAAAACAAGATGAGAGCCACCATTGGCTTGCCACTCAGACTTGCCCTGCAGCAGTTGGGGAATCTCAACGAAGAGGAGGCAGATAAAGCCACGGAGACGTACCGTGAGCTCTTTCCCACGTTTGAGGTGGAATACATCAAAGTCTTTGAAGGAGTCATAGACACCCTATCGCTTTTGCGCGACAAGTCTATCAGGATGGCCATCGTGACCAGTCGCGACAGACACTCACTTGAGTTGGTGGCCGAGAAGCGTGGCTTAATGCCTTTCTTCGAGACATGCGTTACCGGAGCCGATGGTTTCCGTCCCAAGCCAGCACCCGACATGGTGCTTGCCCTACTCGACCGTATGGAGCTTCAGCCAGACGAAGCACTTGTCGTGGGTGATACCACCTTCGATATTGGTATGGGCAACAGCGCCTCATGCCCCACGCTTGCCGTAACCTACGGAAATCACACACGCGAGAAACTGACAAGCGAGAATCCCACATTCATCATCGACTCTTTCGGAGAGATTATCGATATCATCTCGAAAAGCAAAAGATAAGTAAGTGATCATAATTAGGTTTATATTAGATTGTGCTAAATTTGAAGACTATGGCAACAAAAATCTTAAAAGTGTGCAACAACGATTTTGAGGCACAACTCATCAAGGGAGCATTGGAGGGCGAAGGCATACCCTGCGTACTGCAAGGCAGCAACTCGTCATTTTTCCGTGCCGGATATGGTTCACAGAGTGCATTCCCAGTGAATGTGCTTGTTGAAGAGCGCGACATGGAAAAAGCCCTGCTCATCATCAAAGAACCTGAGAGTTAAGTACGTAGCCCCTATCCCCCGACTTTTGATGGTCAAAATGTAGGGAATAAGAGAATGTTGAAATAACAAACTTGTTATATAATAGTACCCACCTGCCGTCATAGTTCTGCACATGAAGAGACTCATCATCACTTTGCCCTTCCTCACACTTGCATGCCTGCCTATGATGGCACAGCATGAAGCATGCCACACAGACAGCATTGTGCAGGTTGCGCCTGATGGAGAGCATCATGGAGGATGGCATTTTGAGTACAATAGCGACGGAACGCTAAAGACGAGGTTCCGAAAGGCATCCGATAACGTAGATATTGACCTTCGCTTCGACTACTCGTATGGAGAAAAGATGTCCGACTCTACGGTGGTAAGGAGCGAACTCACAGACGGAAAGCTTCTGCCTGTGCAGAAGTATGCCTACGAATACGACGAGCAAGGCTATCGCACGGCACGCCTGAACTATGTGTACGACTATGATTCGCAACCGCAAGGATGGAAACTGTCTGGCACGAACACACGTATGCAGCAGACCTACAACACCCAGGGCCGTCCCACAGAAACCATCACTACCCTATACGACAGTTCCGACCAGCAATGGCATCTGTATGAGAAGGTTGTGACGACATACAAAGACTTCTACCAAACCAGCCAGACGTACTATACCTACAACACTTCTGTCGATGAATGGGAAAAGAACTACACCCTGCATTACATCTACGACGAGCAGGATTGGCTTGTGGCAGAGACGACAATACGCGAGCATGGCATCAGCGACTCCGTGGCATACGAGTTCAACGAGAATGCACGTATGATACTCAAGACGCAGTATCAGGCCGCAGAACCTGGACAATGGGTTAAAACAGACTGTACACAGTACGACTATACCATAGAAAATGGCAGGCAGACAACGTTTGAGACCAAGCTGACTGACGACACCAAGCAATTGTGCAGAATAACAGAAACCACGTTCGATGCCTATTACAACATTCTTGAAAATGAGCAATGGGAAATGTTAAATGCCGTCGTTCGGCTTGTCTATAGGCTCAGTTACGAATACGATGAAAAAGGGCGCGAGGTATCCTACAGCTACCTGTCATACATCTATTCCGTCGATGCCAATTCCTTCGATTACGACCCTCTTGAGATACGAGAGCATTCAACACAAAAATACGATGAAGACGGGCATTTAGCCGAACATACAGAGTATGTATGGCAGGACAATGAATGGAGTGTAAAAGGCTATCCCTACCATTACTACTACGAGTGCATGAAAGCATCACAAACGGGTATAGAAACCCTATTTGCCCATGACATGCATTCACGCACGTTCAGGCAACTCAAAGATGGACGCGTAGTCATCGTGCACAACAACCGCCTCTACGACCTGCACGGACGGCTCTTGCCGGATAGTCACATAGTGGCACAATAATCCACGCACCCACCACTTACTTGCTCATCTCTGCCATACGCAGGAACTCCATACGCAGCTGGCGGTTCGTCTTGAACTGTCCGGTATAGAGTGAGACGGACATCTCGCCATTGTTGCGCACGCCACGCATCGTCTTGCACAGGTGTCTGCCACGCAGCAGGATGGCAAAGCCACGCACCTTGCCCTTGAGAGCCTCGTTGAGCATCTCTATAACATCCTCAGCCAGACGCTCTTGCAGTTGCAGACGTGCAGCACAGTAAGACACCACACGAGCTACCTTGCTGATACCCAATATGCGACCATCAGGATCGGGCAGATAGGCAAAGTAGTAACGGCCAAAGAAAGGCAGGATGTGATGCTCGCACATCGAGTAGTATTCGCCGCAGTCCATCACCATCTCCTCCTCACGATTCACATTCTTGAAGGTTGTAATGCGAGGCTTCTTCTCGGCATCATATCCTCGGAATATCTCCTTCCACATGCGCATAATGCGGTCGGGCGTATCCTTCAGTCCCTCACGGTCAGGATCTTCGCCAATGGCACGCAACAAAGTGCGCAAAGCATTTTGCACCTCAGCATCACTGACTGAAGGGGTTATCGTATGTTGAGTATCTTGTGTAATTGGAGTGATAGTTTCCATTTGGGATTTCGTAAAATGTAGTTCATTGTTTCGGTTATAACCTCACGGTTTCTTTCCTCATTACCGGTATCAAGAGGTTGCAATCGGTATTCCTTAGCCACCAGGGTCTCAGCATAGCTCATGTCGGTTCCATTACCATGGTACAGATACTTCAGTTCGTCTATGCTGGTAAGTCTGACCCTTCCTCCGTCTTTTGGCGAACAGGTAATCCAATCCACCGAAGCCGGAAGCTCGTTCGTGCCGTTGGTCTCCACCTGGACAAACCTGTCATGCCTTTTCATCTTCTGCACCAGACTGTCAGTAAGTTGCAGAGAGGGTTCTCCACCCGTAAACACCACATGCTTGGCAGGATAGCCTACAACCACCTCTACAATCTCATCCTCGGTCATCTCGCTGTATGTCTCATGCTGCGTGTCGCAGAATGGGCACTTGAGGTTGCAACCCGAGAAACGCACAAATACGGCGGGAGTACCTGCATAGCGTCCCTCACCCTGTAATGAGTAGAATATCTCGTTGATGCGCATACGGCCTTACTCATCAATTTCATAGATGGCCACGTTCCCTTCGCTCTCCTGCACCTCTACACGGTAGCAATGGGGAATCTGCTCGCATATCCAACGTGCCATGTTTTCGGCAGTAGAATTAAAAGGAAGCACCTCGTTGAGGTTGGCATGATCCAACTGGCTTTGTATGCGTTCCTTTACCTCGGTAAAGTCGGCCACCATACCATCGGCATTCAGTTCCTTCGACTTGCAGCAGATGCTGATAATCCAATTATGCCCATGCAGACGACTGCATTTGCTTGGATATGAGAGTGTAAGGCTATGGCAGCCTGCAATCTCCATGCGTTTCTTAATGTAATACATGATGTAAAGTTTTTTAAAATAGGGTTACTTCTACCTATAACAACTGTCAGTCACACCGCGCATCCGCATCGCTGCTTCATGTCGCAGTTCGTCACTCACACGTCGTTCATTATTTAATCTTGTGCAAAATTACTTACTTTTTGCGAGACTGGCAAATTTACTTAAAGCAAAAACACCAAATTATTGTTTTTTCACATAGTTTGAGGCAGTATTGGCTCAGGGCATCTGCCATATTCGCACAGAGGGATGTAATCCATGTGCCGAAGCTGCATTTATTGGTCAAGAGCACTTACAAATGCCTGAGAGCAATTCCCGCTGCAATGGCAAGCTTTTACAAGCACCCTAAGCGCCAAGATGGTAGCATGTCTTGCTGACTGGCATAAATGTCAAGATGGTAGCATGCCTTGCTGACTGGCATAAATGCAAAGATGGGAGCAAGTTTGCCACTCTGCCCCCATCTCACTAATATCTTTGCTATTCTTTACTCCCACTCGATGGTTGCTGGTGGCTTTGAAGAGATGTCATAGCATACGCGGTTTACACCCTTCACCTTGTTGATGATGTCAGTAGAAACCTTGGCCATGAAGTCGTAAGGCAGATGTGCCCAGTCGGCCGTCATAGCATCGGTTGAGGTAACCGCACGGAGGGCAACAGGGTTTTCGTAGGTACGTTCGTCGCCCATCACACCCACGCTGCGCACCTCGCTCAGCAGGATGGCACCTGCCTGCCATATCTGGTCGTAGAGGCTCACCTCAATCTCGCCGTTCTCCATGTTGGCAGGAACACCGGCAGCCAGCACGCGACGTGCCTCCTCGCCCGAAAGCTTCACCTTGTATTCACGCAAGCCACGGATGTAGATGTCGTCGGCATCCTGAAGCACACGCACCTTCTCGCGGGTGATGGCACCCAGGATGCGTACAGCCAGACCAGGACCGGGGAAGGGATGACGGGTAATGAGGTGCTCGGGCATTCCAAGCGAACGTCCTACACGACGAACCTCATCCTTGAACAGCCACTTCAGGGGTTCGCACAACGAGAGGTGCATCTCCTCGGGCAGACCGCCCACGTTGTGGTGGCTCTTGATGACTTTACCGGTAATATTGAGCGACTCGATACGGTCGGGATAGATAGTGCCCTGTGCCAACCACTTGGCATCGGTTATCTTCTTTGCCTCGGCATTGAACACCTCCACGAAGTCGCGGCCGATGATCTTACGCTTCTTCTCTGGCTCGGTCACACCATCAAGGTCGCTGAGGAACTTCTCGCTGGCATCCACGCCTATCACGTTGAGACCCAGGCACTCATAGTCTCTCATCACATCTACAAACTCGTTCTTGCGCAGCATGCCATGATCCACGAAGATACAGGTAAGCTGCTTGCCGATGGCACGATTCAGCAGAACGGCAGCCACGCTACTGTCCACACCGCCCGACAGACCCAGGATGACACGGTCGGTACCAATCTGCTCACGCAGCTCCTTCACCGTGGTCTCGATGTAGTTGTCGGCACTCCAGTCCTGCTTGCCACCGCAGATGTCCACCACAAAGTTCTTGAGCAGCTGTGTGCCCTGTACGCTGTGGAACACCTCGGGATGGAACTGAACGCCCATCACAGGACAATGACCTTCGTAGTTGCCCATCAGCGCTGCATCAGCGCAATAGTAAGCCGCATTCTCCACCGTCTCGGTAGAGGCAACCACCTTGGCTCCGGTAGGAATGGCTGTGATGGTATCACCATGGCTCATCCACACCTGACTGTTGTCGTCGAAACCATGAAACAGGGGGCACTCCTTGTTGATGGTGGTGAGGTTCTGGCGGCCGTACTCACGACTGCCGGCAGGCTCCACATTACCGCCGTTGTTGTAGGAGATGAACTGCGCACCATAGCAGATGCCCAGCACAGGCAGTTTACCCACAAACTGGGTCAGGTCAACCTTGAAAGCCTGAGGATCGTACACGCTGAAAGGACTACCGGCAAGAATGACACCGATAACGCTCTCATCGCCAACAGGAAACTTGTTGTAAGGGAGGATTTCGCAGAAGGTATCCAACTCACGCAAACGACGGGCAATGAGCTGGGTAGTCTGGCTACCGAAATCCAGGATAATAACTTTCTGTTGCATGTATGTTATTTTTATTAGCTATTTACAATCACGAAAGTGTGCAAACAGGCAATTCGTATTGCACATTCAAAAATCCGTGGCAAAGTTACTCAAAAAAAAGTGAGTTTCCAAATTTTAAGCGCACGATTACATCTATTGCATGTAAAAACCACCACACCCCCTTGCCCGTTTTCCTTCAGCCTGCACTCACGGTGCACTCAGGGTGCGCTCACAAAATCGTGGAGAACTGTGAGCGAACTGTGAGTAAACCTAATGCGAAGACTGAATGAAATCACAATTCACAAGGCATAATTCACAATGCATAATTATTGCTCTATTGCAAATTCACGAACGCTTCCGCTTGGTCGAGGGTGTCGAGCTTGCCTACGTCCATAAGCTGAAGGCCCGGTTGCACATATCCACGGATGCAACGCTCAGCGCATTGGTTGAGATAGAAGTCGATGATGCTGAACTTATTGGGCCACTCCTGCATGAGGGGTAGCATGGAGGTACTCATCTGATGTATGCCGGCAAAGGCAAGTTTGCGGTAATGGTCGGGGTTCAGATTGGGGTAAGGCGATTTCACCTCACCCGTCTTGATATTGGTCCATCCCACCAGACGCATATCGTCATCAAAGAGCAGATAGCGCTGGGTGCTGCGCTCGCTCACCAGCAACACGGCATCGGCCTCCTCGCCATGCATCCAGAAGTCGGCCAGATTGACATTAGAGAGTATATCGACGTTATGGATGAGAAAACGCTCAGCATCACACAGTAAAGGGGCTGCATGACGTATTCCCCCACCCGTCTCAAGCAACTCGCTACGCTCATCGGAGAAGTGCATACGAAGCCCCTCACAATGCTGGGCTGCCCACTCTTCAATCATGTCGGCAAAGTGATGCACGTTGACCACGAAGTCATCAAAGCCGGCAGAAGAGAGTTTCTGCACGACGTGCTGCAGCAAGGGCTTTCCTGCCACAGGTACCAAGGCCTTGGGCATAGTGTCGGTAAGGGGTTTGAGGCGTGTGCCTAAGCCTGCGGCAAATATCATTGCTTTCATTGGAAGAGTTTTTAGGATTTAAAGAATCGAAGAGGAACCTAAGCTGAAGGAACCATCATGCTGTGAACCGTAGGAAGTTATTTTCTTATCATTACAAAACTATCAAGCCGTAAACACCTGCTTGATGTTCTGCTCCCGGTGGGTGACATGCACCTCGATGCCAAACTTCTTGTGGATATGCTCTGCCAGATGCTGGGCACTATACACGCTGCGATGCTGACCACCCGTGCAACCAAACGAGAACATCAAACTGGTGAAGCCACGCTGAATGTAGCGGTTCACATGCGCATCGGCCAACTTATACACGCTCTCCAGGAAGGTGAGTATCTCGCCATCGTCCTCAAGGAAGCGAATGACGGGTTCGTCAAGTCCTGTAAGCTGCTTGTAAGGCTCATAGCGCCCTGGGTTGTGCGTGCTGCGACAGTCAAACACATAGCCCCCACCATTGCCACTCTCGTCCTCAGGAATGCCCTTGCGATACGAGAAGCTGAACACCTTGACCACCAGCGGACCCTTGCCATCGTACTTCGAGAAGGTGGCAGGACCATCGGCAGGATGAGGCTTATAGGGATTGACGTCGGTAGTGCGATAGCCATCGGCACGTTCCACAGGCGCCTTGGGCACGGGGGCAAACTGCGGCAGTTCCACCAAGGCAGACAGCACCTCCTTGAGGTAGGGGTACGAACAACCGTCCTCGCTGAGCAACTGACGCAGGTTATGCATGGCAGGCGGGATGCTCTCCAGGAAATGCTTCTTGCGCTCGAAGTAGCCACGGAAACCATAGGCACCCAGTACCTGCAGCAGACGGAAGAGGACGAAGAGCTGCAAGCGCTTGCGGAACTTCTTCTCATCCACCTCCGTGTATTGTTTCAGCGCCTTGATATATACGTCTATGAGTTCACGGCGCAGTTCGTCGGAATACAGGGCAGAAGCCTGCCAGAGGAAACTGGCAAGGTCGTATTGCACAGGTCCACGACGTCCACCCTGGAAGTCGATGAAGAAGGGATTGCCCTCGGCATCGAGCATCACGTTGCGAGCCTGGAAGTCGCGATAGAGGAACGACTCAGAACGGTCGCTCACAATATCCTTGGCCAGGAGTTGGAAAGAAGCCTCCAGCTTCAGTTCGTGGAAGTCAAGACCCGTAGCCTTGAGAAAGCAATACTTGAAGTAGTTGAGGTCGAAGAGCACGTTCGTCTTGTCCATCTCGGCCTGCGGATAGCATTGCGAGAAGTCAAGGCCACGTGCACCACGCATCTGCAGGTTGGGCAACTGGGCAATGGTGCGTCGCAGCAACTCACGTTCGTGCTGCGTATAGCGTCCTCCAGCCTCACGTCCTGCCTTGAGGGCATCAAAGAGCGACGTGCTGCCAAGGTCGGTTTGCAGATAGCGCAAGCCGTCCTCACTCACCTTCAGCACCTGGGGCACGGGCAACTGTCGTTGCGTGAAGTGCGAGGACAGATAGCAGAAGGAATGGTTCTCATCGCGACTGGTGCCCACCACACCTATCAGCGTGGTGCCATCGGCGGCGGTAAGACGGTAATACTGGCGGTTGCTGCCACTGCCGGTAATAGGCTCTATGCTGACAGCCTCCTCACCCTTGTAGGCTTTATATAGGTTCCTGAGAGCGTCCATAGGTTATTTGTTCTTCCAAATCTTCATTACCTTGCTGCGCACAGCCACCACGTTGATGATGCTCACCAGGGCAAACAAGCCCAAGCCAAGCAGGATGGCAGGCATAAGTCCGCTGGTGTCCATCTCGGGGAACACGCTCCACAGCATGTCGAGATAGTAGTTGCGGATGATGCCCAGCAGCACGATGGAGATGACCAGCACAATGGCATTCATGCCAATGGTGAGCAACTGGTAGGGCATGCTCACCCTGGCGGGCGAATAGCCGATGAGCAGCAGGTTCTGCAGCTTCTGGGTGTTCTTCTGCACAAGCAGGTAGATGCTCAGCATGAGTATGTAGAACGACAGAAGGCTGATGAGCAGGCCGATGGCCATGACGATACCGCTGACGATGCGCAGGAAGAACATCGTCTTGCCTGCATCGAGCTTGTCTTCGGCAATCTCGTATCCCTTGTCACCAAAATACTGCATGATGCTATCATCGGCAGGATTCTTCACCTGCACGATGAGACGCGTGGGCGAAGTGTCCTCGTGGGGAGCAAACATGTGGTTGCTCCAGTTGACGAACTCCTCGGGCGCAAGGATGGTGTTCAGACGGTTGCTGAAACCCACCACCTTACCCTCAAGGCGGCGCTCCATGCCGTTGCCACGCACCACGATGATCATATTCACCAATCCAGCCAGGTCCTCCGAGATCTTGGGCAGCGACTGCGTAGGCGCAAAGCCAAAATTATAGATGGCAAGGTAAGAGCGTGGCAGTACGATGGGCACAACGCCCTCCTCCTCGCTGAAGCCCCATTGGTCGGACTTCACATCGACAAACTCACGGGGCACCGACTCAAAGAACATGTCGGTACTGAAAGAGGGTGCGCCATTGATGCCAAAGGCAGCAGCCACATGGAACTGGGTGGCTGTGAACTTACCCACGCCGCTGGCAAAGGGCTGTTCCTCAATATCCTGTATCTCTTCTTCAGTAAAAGTTGATGAAACGCCCGACAATCCGCCCAGCGTGGATATGGATTTCGAAACGATAAGGAAATCGTTCTTGATGAAGCTGTCTTCCTGCGAGAAGGCAGGCTTAACATCCTGGTAGAACTGAACCGAAAGCAGCACGATGAGCATACCGAAGAGGTTGGCAAAGAAGAATCCCACCAACTGTCCGATGCTGATATGCTGACGTAAAAGTTTCCAAACGAGTTTCATAATCTATGTAGAAATGAAATATGTTTTATGTTTACAGACGGAACACCTTCTCGTAAGGCAACTGCATGTGCTTGCCGATGCTGGTCACGATAACGCCAGCCCCCTGTGCCTTGGCCTCCTGCATCATAATCTCGGCCATGATGCCACTGTTCGTCTCGTCAAGGTGACTGATGGGCTCATCGGCCAGCAGGAAGTCGAAAGGCTGCACCAGGGCACGTATCATGGCCACGCGCTGTTGCTGGCCGAAGCTCATCTTGCCAATCTTCTGGTCCACCTTGTCGGCAATGCCCAGGGCGTCAAACCACTCCAGTATCTGCTTCTTGTCCTTGAAGTGGGTCAGGTTGTTCTTAATCTGCACATTCTCAAGCGCCGTGAGTTCGGGAAACAGGCGCAGTTCCTGAAACACATGGCTCAGCGACGACTTGCGTATCTGCACCCATTTGTTGGTGGAATACTTGCTGACATCCTCCTGGTCGAAGAGAATCATTCCGGAGTAGTCGTGACGATAGCCGATGATGTAGCTGCACATGGAACTCTTTCCAGTACCGCTATTGGCTTCAACCAGATAAAGGTGACCACGTTCGAACACGGCATCTGTCTGCCAGATATCACTCTGAATATCGGTACGTTGTGCAAAAACGTTGGGAAGAGCGTTCTGAAGCGTTATTCGGTTCATCGAAATCTTTTTGTTTATTACTTCATTCAAAGAAAACATCTTCGCCCTGTCTCCGAGGTGTATCACAAGTGTACCTAATGATTACTCGCAAAATCACGAGTCAACATCGCGCACACCTCGAACGCACCCCGAAGGCAGAACGAAGAAAAGCATAAATGTATTACTTAAACATCGTCTCTACGAAGTCCTTACCATCCTTTACAGAAAGGGTCATCTCAATGTGAGTAGAACTGTTAGCAACGATATTCAAGCGATCGAGCTTTGAAAGACGGGGTGCAGCCATCATGGCAAAAGTACCCAAACTCTTGTCCTGCAAGATGAGAGGTACAACCTTGCTCATATCCACAGTAAGATAGAAGAAAGACTTGCAGATTTCATCCTTAAACGACTCAACACCTGTCTCTGCCTCCTTGTTGACAGAAGCCACAGCCTCGGTGCTGTTAGCCACATAGAGTGTATTGTCCTTAACACCTACAAAGACAGGAGTCTCGCTATTTTTGCTTGTCAAACAGAAAGCATTAGGACCATTGGGGATGCTCTGAACCATACCCTCAGATATACTAACGAGAGAATCAACCAGGCAGAGAGCATCGTTGTTCTTGACATTAGCCTGAACAAGGAACTTTTCACCAACCTCAGGCATGCTGAAAGAGAAGTCGCCAGCGAAACTGCCAAGTACCTTTTCCAGCAAAGCTACGACATTGGCAGGAGCTACAGAGCCTAAATTTTTCTTATAATACTCTAAAGCCTTTGAGGCATCAGCATTAAATGCACCCCATATAAAGGCATTCTGGTAGCCAGAAGAGATGTACTTGCCCTGGATGGGAGAAAGCATCTTTGCATTTTCCTCAATGCGTGCCTTTGCCTCATTACTGTTGGGAACTACATCTACAACCATGATAGCTTTATCTTTTACACAGTCGAGTGACATCAAGAAGTCAAGGTCCATTTCCTCGGGCTTGAGACCAATCTCCTTATACATATTCAGGCTTGCCTTGGCTGCGCCCGATTCCATGATTGTCTTTGCAGAAAAACCAAACACCAAAGGCTGTTTCATCTCAGAGATGTGAGCGAACAAGTTGGTACCCATCACGCTTGCGTCCTCTTCTTGCTCCAACAATGCAATCATATCCTTACGGATATTCATACCAGCACCACCATAAGCCAACAAACGGCTATCGTCGAAGGCAATCAGCATATCATTTGACTCAATCCAATGAAAACCTTGCTTCTCGCTTACCTTGGCTCCGACAAGAGCACCATATGTATTGACAATATTGGTCAAAGCATCAGCATCCTTTACTGCGGCAACAAAACCAGTTGCGCCCTTGAGAGTAACGAAACCATACATGGGAACATCAAAGTCAATACCGATGTTGCTCAGTTCGTCTTCCTTCATACCCATCATCTTGATCAAGCCATCCGTGTCGATGTCATGAGCCTTGATAAACGATGAAGGGTCCATGCGATACAGTGCTACCGCATCCTTAGGGATTGCACTACAATACTTGTCCTTCTTGCTACAGCTGGCAAGAAGGATAACCACCAACATCATGGTCAGATAACGACCCATGTGCAAAAATTTAGTTTTGTTCATAATTCCTGACAGAATTAAAGTTAATAACTATAGTATATTTCTAATTAAAAAATCTCAATCTTGTTATTATCACACCGGCTTCTTACTCGTATCCAACACGCAGCGCAGACAATTCTACACGATTATGTGTAGGAACATCGTGCTAACCCAAGTGGCACGTCATGGGAAACCTATCGTTGCTTTATGAGTTGCATGATGTGAACTGCCACTAAGGCTGCCGTCTCGGTACGAAGACGACTCGTGCCAAGTGTTACAGACACATAACCATGCTTCTCAGCCAACCGAACCTCGTCAACGCTAAAGTCACCTTCAGGGCCAACCAGTACGGTACAAGGCTCATCCACATTCACCACATCCTTAAGATGAGGTTTTATGGCATCAGCGCTACCATCTGTGTTACTGCCAGTTATGTCCGACTGCTCGTAGCAATGGCAGATGAACTTCTGTCCCTCACGCTCCTGCTCCACGAACTTACGGAAGGCCGTCATCTCGTTCACCACGGGCTTCCAAGCCTTGTGGCTCTGCTTCATGGCCGATACCACAATCTTGTCCACACGGTCCACCTTCAGCACACGGCGTTCGCTGAACTGGCAATCCAGGAAGCTGAACTCGTCCACGCCTATCTCCGTGGCCTTCTCCACAAACCACTCCGTGCGGTCGTTGAGCTTGGTGGGAGCCATGGCCAGATGCACAGTCCCACGCCATGCCCTCTGCTGCGGTTCCTCGTGCAGTATGCGGAACAGGCAGCGGTGCCCTGTGGCGGTGGTTATCTCGGCCCTGTAGTAATGACCCTCGCCATCCATCAGGTTGAGTTCGTCACCTGTGCCAAGGCGCAGCACACGCAGGGCGTGCTGAGCCTCGTCTTGTGGCAACTCACCGCTTTTCACGTCGGGAGTATAGAAAAAGCGTACTTCCTTGGCCATAGTTTACATTAGTTCTTGGCATTATGCTTGTAGCGGAACAGCACCGCGAAGGCCAGCAGCACCACCATGGCATAGGCCGCAAAGATGTACCAGCAGGTGCTCCAACCCTCGGCAGTCTGCAAGGGGGTGGCATCCTGCAGGTCGTACACATAGTTGTTGATGACTGCCTGAGCCGAGAGTGTACCCACCGTGGCACCCAGACCGTTGGTCATCATCATGAACATACCCTGGGCACTGTTGCGTATGCTGAGGTCGGTCTCCTTGTCCACAAACAGCGAACCGCTGATGTTGAAGAAGTCGAAAGCCACACCATATACAATCATAGAGAGGATGAAGAGCCATACGCCGTGACCGGGGTCACCCAGTCCGAAGAAGGCAAAGCGGAGCACCCAGCCCAGCATGGCAATCATCATGACGCGCTTGATGCCGAACTTACCCAGGAAGAAGGGAATCAGCAGGATGCACAGCGTCTCGCTGATCTGACTCAGCGAGATGAGCATATTGGCATGCTGCACGCCAAAGGTATCGGCATACTCGGGGATGCCGCCAAACGACTGGATGAAGGGACTTGCAAAGCCATTGGTAATCTGCAGGCACACACCCAGCAGGAACGAGAATACGAAGAACACAGCCATGCGGTAGTTCTTGAACAAGGCAAAGGCCTTCAGTCCCAGTGCCTCGACGATGCCCTTGCCCGTGCTCTTGCTCAGGGGGCAGGCAGGCATGGTGAGCGCATACATGGCCATGATGATGGACAGGATGCCGCTCCAGCCAAACTGAAGGGCGGTGTTCTGCATGCCACCCAGGTCAACAATCCACATGCTCACGATAAAGCCGATGGTACCAAACACACGGATGGGCGGGAAGGCCTTCACGGTGTCCAGACCAGCCTTGTCGAGGGCGGTATAGGCCACGCTGTTGCTCAATGCCAGGGTGGGCATGAAGAATGCCACGCTGCACGAGTAGAGGGTGAACAGGGGGGTGAACTCCACGCCCTCGCCAGCCGTCCATCCATAGGCACAGGCACCACACATAAACAAGCCTGCCAGAAGGTGACAGAGCGCGAGCAGTTTCTGCGCAGGCACCCAGCGGTCGGCCACGATACCCATCAGGGCGGGCATACACAGCGAGACGAATCCCTGCACACTATAGAACCATCCAATGTTGGCAGCCATGCCAGCGCTGGCGAGATAGCTTCCCATACTGGTGAGGTAGGCACCCCACACGGCAAACTCAAGGAAATTGAGTAATGTAAGACGAATTTTAATGTTCATTTTTTAGGTTTTATTGTAGTTTATATTTTGTTACACATATTTACTTACTGAAGTTTCCCACCCTTTGGGTGGCTGAAACTTAGGGAGTTAAAAGGAGTTAAAGGAAGTTATCGCTCCTTCGTCGCTTAGGAAGTTAAAGGACGATACGTTTGTAAGATGCATTCAAGGAGCAGGACATTCGTCCTTTAACTTCTTTAACTTCATTAACTTCCTAATAACTTCCATAAAGTGGGAAAGTTTAGTTACTTATTATTCCACATAGAGCACCAGTCCCTTCAGATATTCACCCTCGGGATGGTAGATGTTGATAGGATGGTCGGCAGGCTGATGCAGCTGGTGCAGAATGCGCACCCTACGCTTGGCAATGGCCGCCGCTGTGAACACGGCACGACGGAAATCGTCCTTGTTGACTGCCTGTGAACAGCTGAAGGTGAAGAGTATGCCGCCGGGCTGTATCTTCTCAAACGCCTTCTGGTTGATCTTGGTGTAGCCCTTCAGCGCATGGCGCAGCGCGTCCTTGTGCTTGGCAAACGCAGGGGGGTCAAGTATGATGAGGTTGTAGTTGTCGCCCATCTCATCCAGGAACTTAAAGGCATCGGCAGCAAAAGCCTCATGTCGTTGGTCGCCGGGGAAGTTCAGTTCGATGTTGGCATTCACCAGGTCCACCGCCTTGGCGCTACTGTCCACCGAGTGCACCAGCTTGGCCTCGCCACGCATGGCATACACGCTGAATCCACCCGTGTAGCAGAACATGTTCAGCACGTTCTTTCCCTTAGAGTAATGCTCAAGCAAAGAGCGGTTATCTCGCTGATCTACAAAGAAACCCGTCTTCTGTCCCTTTAGCCAGTCGATGTGGAACTTCAGTCCATTCTCCACGGCCACGTTGTCGGTAGCATCTCCCAGCAGGAAACCGTTCTCCTGTCCCAGGGCTGCCTTGAAGGGCAGGGTCGTCTCGCTCTTGTAGAAGATGTTTTTCAGTCCATCGCCCAATACGGTCTTGAGAGCCTTAGCCACATCCTCACGGTTCACGTGCATGCCCACGCTATGTGCCTGCATCACCGCTGTCTCACCATATACGTCAATCACCAGGCCGGGCAGGTTGTCACCCTCACCATGCACCAGTCGGTAGGTATTGTTGACGGGATTGCCAGCCACACCCATGGCCAGACGGGCATGATAGGCTTGCTGTATCTTGTCTGCCCAGAAGGCATCGTTGATAGGCTCGTCCTCAAAACTCAGCACACGCACGGCAATACTGCCAATCTGCCAATGTCCCACGGCGATGAAATCACCCTCGTTGGTAAACACCTTCACGATATCACCCTCATTGAGCTCGCCCTCCGACCGCTGTATGGCGCCAGAGAACACCCAGGGATGAAACCTTCGAAGGCTTTCGTCCTTACCACGTCTTAAATATATCTTTTTTTCCATTTTCTAATATTATGCTAACAAATCCTCGTCATCCACATCCTCCACCCGGTAGGTGATGTAGTCGCCCGTTTCCTTCAGCCTCTTCAGCTCGAGGTAGAGCCTTACGCACACCCAAGCATCGGTAGCGGCATAGATTTGCTGCTTCTCGTTCAGCACGTCAGCCTCCCAGTTGGTAAGGCGTTGTGCCTTGGATATCTTGCCGCCAAACAGGTTGGCGTAGAGTTTCTGCAAGGCCATGTCGGCAATGTCGAATTCCTTTACCATCTGCTGCAATTCAACAAAAGTGCCCGGCGTGAACCTCTTACGGCGTTTCAGCTGTGCAAGATCATCATTCCATGATAGTCCGACCTTGGTTACGTTTTTGTCGGACAACAATCGGATGATGCAATCGGGCATCCCAATACGGTTCAGGCGGAACAGGAAACAAGTGTCGAGTGTGCTCACCTGCAGCAATGCAACCTTGTTCATGCCCTTACCCTTTTCAAAACTGGGTCGTGTCTCGGTGTCAAATCCAATCACCTCTTGTGATAGGAGGTAGTCAACTGCTTTCTCTGCCTCGCTTTCGCTGATGACCACGATGATGCGTCCACCGAACGCAACCACGGGCATCTCCGAAATCTCGGCCTTATCCATTTTATTCTTCAGAATCTTCATCATCATCATTCTTAATGGCATACTTGATGCGATGCAACCTGCGCAAGGCATCCACCAAACTCTCACCCCAATACAACTCGAAGTTGTCCTTCAGCGCCCACAGGGCATCCTGCATGCAGTCTTCCAGCCCACCCTGATAGGTGGCCAGGAAGTTGCGTACCGGCTGATACACGTCGGCAAGGTTCTCCGAGATGCGCTTCCATTGCGTGTCGTCGGTTTGCATCATCTCATCAAACACCACGTCCAGGTATTCATCCTCGTTGCCCAGCACACCCGCCAGCGAGCAGCGCACAAAGTCGTAGTCCTGCTCGGTCACCTGGTCATCGGGCAGAAAGGCTCCATCACTCTCCACATCGGGCAGCAGCTCTGCCTTGAGATACAGGAGCGGAATAAGCTTGAGCAACGTTTCTGTAAGCTCCCTGCGTGTTTTATCGCCACATTGTTCCAAAAGCGCACAAAACTGCACGGCAACCTGTGCAAATTCCAAAACGTCGTGCTGATAAATAGTCTTCTCCGAAGGTTGATTCATTGGGGACAATAAACTTATAATACATCCATTTTGAATGACAAAGTTACAAAAAAGTTCCATAAAACTTTATTATATCCATTTTTTTTTGCTAAATTTGTGCGCTAAACAATAAAATAGGTATTATGGCGACCACAAATACAGACAAAAATAAGAATATCACCGCCAGGAAGACGTCCACGGAAGGCAAGCCCAGAAAGGGTGCTTCGGCGGTGAATAGCAAGAAGAAAACAAACTGGAAGGATATCGTCGAGACGGAGGAGGAGAAGAGCACCCGTAACGACTACACGTGCTTTGGCATCGGCGGTTTCCTCTGTCTTTTTTCCGTTTTCGCGTTCTTGTCCATCATCAGCTATGTGTTTACCGGCACGGAGGACTTCCGGTACGTCACCGAGGAGGAAATCACGGTGAGCGGCAACTTCATGGGCCATCTGGGAGCTCGTGTGGCATATTTCTTCGTGACCAACAACTTCGGCTACGCCTCTATCTTCATCTGCATATTCCTCTTTGTGGCAGGTCTTCGCATCATGTTCCTTTACGAGCGCAAGGAGGCCAACAACAAGAGGCATGAGCTGAAAGCGCAGAAGGCCAAGCTGAAAGAGAAAGGCATGAGCGACGAGGAACTGCCCGAGATAAAGGAGAAGGACAACCCAGTCTATCACATCCGCCTGTGGAAATGGTTTGTCAACTGTGGCATCCTCACCATCTGGTTCTCATGCTTCCTGGCAAGCTTGTCAAAGGACTTCTTCGGCGATAGCGTGATGATCTATCCTGGTGGAAAGACCGGCGACGGATGGATTATGGCCATCAACGAGGCCATCGGCGGTTTCTTCCGCTATATCCTGCTGATTGTAACCGCCATAGCCTATCTCTGCTATCTCAGTAGTGAAACCATCAAGATTATCCGCAAATGGGTAAAGAAACCCGTGGAGATGATACATAATAAGGTGGCCAAGGAGGGTAACGAGGAAGAGGAAAGCGAGGAGGATGACAACACCACCATTATCGATCCCGAAACGGGCGAGGTGGTCATCTCGTCCAAGAAAAAGGATGACAGCCAGCCGGACGAGGGCGAGGCAGAGGAAGAGGACGGAAAGCAGGCGCTCAACTGGGAGTTCCGTGGAGGCGAGGACGGGCCTAACCATCCCTCACCCATAGCACCCTTGGCTTCCGAGATCGACAAGCACACGGCCACCACCATCGAGTTCAGCATCGACGGGCACGATGTGCCGGAGCCAGTCAATGTGGTGGAGGAAGGCACGCAGATGGAGCTTTTCAGCGACAGCCGCTTCGACGTCAGCACGGGCATAGACGAGGAGAAGAGCGAGGAAAGCACCCCCTCAACCCCCACCGTCACCCCTGGCAGTCAGGCTGCCGGTACCGACATGGTTGTCACCGTGGGCGATATGAACGAGGAGGCCGATCCCACCGAAGAGGGTGCGCTGGAGCCTTACGACCCCAAGCTCGACCTCGAGAACTACCGCTACCCCACCCTCGACCTGCTCAAGAAGTACGACATCGACACCCGTGCCATCAACATGGAGGAGCAGAACAAGAACAAGAACAACATCATTACCGTGCTGCATAACTTCGGCGTGGAGATCTCAAGCATCAAGGCCACTGTGGGTCCCACCATCACGCTCTATGACATCACGCCTGCGCCGGGCGTGCGCATCGGCAAGATACGTAACCTGGAGGACGACATAGCGCTGAGCCTGGCTGCCCTGGGCATCCGCATCATCGCCCCCATCCCCGGCAAGGGAACCATTGGTATCGAGGTGCCCAACGCCAAACCGCAGATTGTGTCGATGGAGAGTGTCATCAACTCCAAGAAGTTCCAGGAGTCGGACATGGAGCTGCCCATGGCATTGGGTAAGACCATCACCAACGAGATCTTCATGGCCGACCTCGCCAAGATGCCTCACCTCCTCGTGGCGGGTGCTACGGGTCAGGGTAAGTCAGTAGGCTTGAACGCCATCCTCACGTCGTTGCTCTACAAGAAGCATCCTGCCGAACTCAAGCTCGTCATGGTTGACCCCAAGAAGGTGGAGTTCAGCGTTTACTCGCCTCTCGTCAACCACTTCCTGGCACAGGTGGAGGGTACGGAGGACACCGACGAACCCATCATCACGGATGTCAACAAGGTCATCCAGACGCTCAAGAGCCTCTGCCTGGAGATGGATACCCGATATGACCTGCTGAAGAAGGCGCGAGCACGTAACCTTAAGGAATATAATGAGAAGTTCAAGTCGCGCCAGCTCAACCCCAACAACGGGCACAAGTTCATGCCCTACATCGTGGTCATCATCGACGAGTTTGGCGACCTCATCATGACGGCAGGCAAGGAGATTGAGCTTCCCATTGCGCGTATCGCCCAGTTGGCTCGTGCCGTGGGCATGCACATGATCATTGCCACCCAGCGCCCCACCACCAACATCATCACGGGTACTATCAAGGCTAACTTCCCTGCTCGTATCGCGTTCAAGGTAAGTTCCATGATCGACTCGCGCACCATCCTCGACCGTCCGGGTGCCAACCAGCTTGTGGGTAAGGGCGACATGCTCTTCCTGGCGGGCAACGAACCCGTGCGTGTGCAGTGTGCCTTTGTCGATACCCCCGAGGTGGAGCGCATCAACAACTTCGTGGCTTGCCAGCAGAGCTACCAGAACCCATTCCCCCTGCCCTTCGTCGAGATGGAGGGAGCTGACGGTGAGGCTCCCGATGTGGACATGAACCGCCTTGACCCCATGTTTGAGGAGGTTGCCTTGCTGATTGTCAGCACCCAGCAGGGAAGCACCTCCATGATTCAGCGCAAGTTCTCCATCGGCTACAACCGTGCCGGTCGCCTCATGGATCAGCTCGAAGTGGCTGGCATCGTGGGTCCTGCACATGGCTCAAAGCCTCGCGAGGTAATCTGCCAGACCGAGTCGGATCTGCAGGACAAACTCACAAAACTAAGATAACAACAATTATTTAATTTTCGAGAAATCGAGAGATCGAAAAATCGAAAATCCGAAAATCCGAAAAAAAAAAAAAATCAAACCGTGAAAACAACACACTTATGAGAATATTAAGAAACCACGTGTTAAGTCTGATGGCACTCCTTGTGCTGTCGCTGACTACCCTACCCGTCTTTGCGCAGAAAGATGCCAGCGCTCGTAAGTTGCTCGATGCCACGTCCAGCAAGCTCTCTTCCCTGAAGTCAGCAAAGGCCGACTTCCAGATAACCAGTTTCATTGGCACGCAGGAGCAGGGAAATGCCACGGGTACCATGTATATAGAAGGTAAGAAATACAAGATGGTGACGCCCGACCTCATCACCTGGTTCGATGGCAAGACACAATGGGCCTATATGCCCAGCACCGAGGAGGTCAACGTATCTACCCCCACCAAGAAGGAACAGGCAGCCACCAATCCCTACTCCTTCATTGGCATCTATAAGAAGGGCTATAACTACACCGTGTCGAACACTACCTATAACGGCAAGAGTGCGCGCGAGGTACGTCTTACGGCTGAGAGTTCGTCAGCCGACATTCAGGAAGCCCGCATCGTCATCATGTCCGACAACCTGCCCAGCTCCATCCGCATCCGTCAGGGCAAGAACAACTGGACACGCATTCGCATCTCTTCGCTCAAGGGCAACCAGAAGTTCTCCAAGGACACCTTCACGTTCCCCGCAGGAGAGTATGCCAACGCCGAGATCATTGATTTGAGGTAAGCCTCTCCCCCCGCCCTCCCCCAAAGGGGAGGGAGCTTTCAGTTCCTCGGAGGGAAAGCCTCTCCCCCCGCCCTCCCCCAAAAGGGAGGGAGCTTTCAGTTCCTCGGAGGGATTTTTACCAAGATTTTTAAATAGATTTTTTTTAGATTTTAAGGCCGTAGGCCGACGCCAAATTTGTCGTTCCAATATTTTTGATTTAGATTTTAAACTTGATTTTTTAAAGCAAAGTCACTATGTGCTTTTTTTGATGCCGAAGGCTTTTTTGTTGCTTGCACTTTTTGTTTCGTGTGGGGAGCCAAGCCGAAGGCTGATGGTGGGGCAGGCCAAATTGTCTGTAAGAGCCCAGGCTCTTGCAAGGAATTTGGGTTGGCCACAGCATCATAGGACGTAGTCCTGGCTCCTCATGCGAACTTTTTGATCTATCCCAAAGGGGGGGGTGAGCATAATGCCTTCTGTATAAAAGAATCAAAAAGTCTGCAAAATATGATTGTTTCTTGATTTAAGTTAGTTTTTAGTTGACATTTTCCATGCATAACTGAGGTTTCAGTAAAAAGAAAAATCAATCATCTTCCAT
>JAKSLO010000029.1 GCA_024401185.1 Bacteroidaceae bacterium
TGCTGAGGCTCCCATTGACGCAACCTTCATGATCAAGGCTGCTAACTTCAACCGTTCTCAGTACACCCAGGCTGCCGATGCTGCTTGGACTGTTGAGGCTGGTTGTACCAACAAGAACCTTACCGGTGGTGCTAATGAGAACATGTGTGCTGAGTCATTCCACTCTCCCTTCAATATCCATCAGGTTATTGATGTTCCCAATGGTGTGTATGCTTTGATTGCTCAGGGCTTCTACCGTCAGGATGGTGCAGACAATGACAACATGCCTGTATTCTATGCAAACGAGGAGACTCAGCAGCTTCCCTTGAAGACTGGTGCTGAGAACTCTATGGCTGATGCTTCTAAATCATTCACTAATGGTGAATACACTATCAGTCCTATCTTTGTTAAGGTTGAGGATGGTAAGCTTGACCTTGGTGTGAAGAACGAAAACGCTAGCTTGTGGTGTATCTGGGATAACTTCGAGTTGTCTTACTATGGTGCTGAGGCTGACGTTGAGACTCTCAAGCTCGCTTCTTATGTTGCCAAGCTCGCTGAGCTCAAGGCAGAGGCAGAGGCTATCGAGGGTAAGATGGGTGCTACCGAGGCTGAGGACCTGGCTGCTGCCAAGGAGGTTGAGCCCGCTAAGACCGTTGAGGCTTACAACGAGGCAATTGATCAGTTGAGCAGTGCTGTTTCTGCTGCTAAGAACTCTGTAGCTGCTTATGCTAAGGCTAAGGCTGTGGCTGAGTTCGTAAGCGCAAATGCTGAGGCTGCAGGTGTTGACGTAGCTGAGGCTGCTGAGGCTTGTGCTGCTGCTTATGAGGCTGGTACTTTGGATACTGCTGCTGAGAACCCTGTTCTCGCTGCTTACAATGCTGCTGTTAAGGCTGCCGTTGAGGCTGCTGAGGCAGTAGAGGATGTTATCGCTAACCCCAACTTCGAGGTTAATGGTGTTGAGGGTTGGACTACCGCAGAGGGTTGGGCTAACAGCAATCCCTGGTTGCACACTTCTAGCAGCGCTAACTTCGGTATCAAGAATGGTACTAACTTCGTTGAGGGTTGGGTAGCTGGTCCTGCTAAGCACGGTGACGAGGCTTTGTCTCAGGAAATCACTCTTCCCGCTGGTAACTATATCTTGACTGCTGAGGCTCAGAACTTGCAGCAGGGTGATGCTACCGTATTGCCTGGTGGCTTCTTCATCTTCGCAGGTGACAACAAGGCTGAGGTTACCAACATTGCTGGTACTTATGCTGTGAAGTTCACTCTTGAGGAGGAAGGTGCTGTTGTAATCGGTGCTCAGGCTGCTGAGTGTACTGGTAACTGGCTCTGCATTGATAACTTCAAGCTCTATAGTGTACCTGTTCCCGAGGTATTCGAGGGTACCAAGTTTGAACTCTCTTGGAATGGCATGGAAATTCCTGCTGATGCTTTGAAGACCTACAACTTCGGTGGTCAGTGGCAGAGCATGAAGTCTAATCCTGCAGACTTCGATCCCGCAAACGATAAGAAGATCGTTATCAAGTTCGCTGAGCCTTTGGCTGACAGCAACTGGAACTTCGGTTATACTAAGGATGACGAGGCTAAGACCATCGTATGGAACGTGGTTGAGGGTGACAAGACTGGTTGGGAGGTATTTGAGGCTGACGTAACTGAGGTTATGAATGGCTTCTTCATCCAGAATACTGGTTCTAGCAACAGCATGACTATCACTGAGTCTTATGTTGTTAAGAATGACGAGTCACAGGTAGCTTTGTCTTGGACTCCCGACGGTTGGGGTCCCTCAATCAGCGTATCTGGTATCACCAGTGGTGTGGCTACTATCTCATCTCAGTGGGCTGGCGTGAACATGACTGCTCCCGAGGCATTCCTCCAGGATGGTACCAAGACCTTACGTATCTATGCTAATGCTGACATGAAAGATCTGCCCTTCCAGTGGTGCTTGACCGACGTGGATGGCCAAGCTTCTTATCCTGCAATTGGTGTTGACGAGACTGGTTTGTATGCTGAGTTCACAACCGACTTGAAGATCAAGTCTCTGTACTTGCAGCACACTTCTACCGAGCCTCACACCATCGACATCAAGGCTATCACTTGGGAGTTCAAGGCAGCTGCTGCTGAATTGGAGATGGCTACCGTTACCATCGAGAAGGGTGAGAAGTCAATCGTTATTAAGTCTTCTAACGCAGAATATGCACTCCAGACCAAGTTCAAGCCTGTGAGCGAACTTGAGGAAGGTGAGACTCCTGAGTCAACCGTAACTTCAATTATTGAGGAGATGGCAGGTGCCTTTGCAACTGCACAGGAGTTCGAGGACTACTTTGTATCGATGGCCACAAAGGGCGAGAAGGAAATCGACCTTGAAGGAATTGAAGAGGTTTATCCTGCAGGTACCGAGTTCTTCGTTGCAGCCTGCAACATTGCTTGGGATCCCATTGCCAATAAGGTAGCTCTTGCTTCTAACGTAGCAGTTGATACCTATGTAATTCCCGCTGCTCCCGTAGTAGAGCCTGCTAACCTCGACGAGCTCGTAGGTACCGTAGTTAGCCTGAAGAACACAGAGGGTCAGTACATCTATGGTAAGGACGCTCAGAACACAGGCGTAGGTACTCTTGAGGAGTCAAAGGCAGAAAGCAACACCGTTGTAGCTTGGAAGGTTGAGAAGGCAGAGAATGGTTACCTTCTCCGTGCCGTAACTCCCGCAGGTGGCGATTACGCTCTCTGGGGTGCAAGTGTATGCTACTTCAACGCTCAGCCCAATGTGGGTGGTGTAACCTTCATCCTGGGTAAGGATCAGGATGCAGAGAATGGTTCAACCTGGCAGTTCTTCTACAACGAGGAGAAGGGTGGCTACGCTATGCAGTGTGTAGCTAACAATGGCTACTGCAATGGTGCCACTACTTCTGAGGAAGCTCAGATGTGGTTCACCTTCGAGCCCTACGATGCTACCGGCATTGCAGCAATCAGCTCAGTTGCTAAGGACGGCAAGTTCCTCCAGAACGGTAAGATTGTTATCGTGAAGAACGGTAAGGCTTACAATACTGTAGGTGCACGCATCAAGTAATCTTTCGGGATTATCATCATAGAATTTGGAGGCTGGGCCATGTGCCCAGCCTCCTCTTTTTTGTCAGGCAGATGTGTGTATTCCTTCACGCAGCACTCACGCTGCGCTCAGTGTGCGTTCACAAATCCGTGGAGAAGTGTGAGTGAAAGTAAAGCGATGATAGTGCGAAGGTAAAAGGAAAATAAAAGAAAACCTTATGAAAACTACAAAACCGCAAATCGGGATATGCCCAATTTGCGGTTTTGTGCTTTTTTCTTTACACTCCCAAGAGGATGATGTCCCAAAATACCCATTTTCTTCGGGTTGAAATCCTACGGGTTAATAACGGGAATATAACGGGTTGATATCGGGATGATATCGGGAAGGGTATGGCCGTGGAAAAATGCGGACGAAATTTTACTTTGTCTCAGCGTTCTTGGGGTCGTGCTTCTTCATCTGTGCCTCAAAGAACTGACGAACATCTTTCCAATGATAGTAAGGAGCTATGTCGGTGGCAATGGGGATGCTTGTCTCACGCTCGTTGTGCAGCAACTTCACGATGACATCATTCGCCTTGTTGCGGTAGAAGATGAGTTGCACGTTGGCACCCATGGGCGACACATAGTAGTTTTGCCATTGCAGGTCAATCTTAAAGAGGTCGTCCACCTTGGCATCGCATCCCTTCAGGCGCATGATGGCGCAGAGGGGGATGATATTGCCATCGTGACCAAAGCGGAGTGTGACGTCATCGCCCTCGCCCTTGATGGCTGCATCGGCACCCTCCACGATGTTGCGGAGCAGGGGAACTGTGCTTTCGAGCGCTGTGCCCAAGTTGTAGGGACTATCAGCATCGCAATGATAGAACCAGCTGTTGCTGTTGAGCCAGTACTGATACAGTTCCTCGTTGGTGAAGATGTCGTACATCTCGATATCCGTCTCCATGTCCTGCAGGTCGATGGCTACGTCGAAAAGCTGACTCATCAGCATATTGGGGAACACGCGTGCCTGACGGAAGAATGCGGTGTCAGTGATGAGCGATGAGGTGAAGCGGGTGGCATCAATGCCACGGGCGCAAAAGCGGTTGTGCTCGCGCTGCCAACCTTGGGGGTTGCGTTTGAGCTCGTCATAACGACGGGTGTGTGAGTTGAGATAAGACATATTCTTGCGACTTGTCTCCCAGTCGAGATTAAGTTTGGGATTCAACTCCTTCAGTCGCTCGCAGAACGCCACCATGCTCAGTGCCACGCGCATAGACGTGGTGGAGCGTGCAGTCACCTTGGTCTTGTTGGTGAACAGGTGGGGGAATGCCTCATACATACGCTCGGCTATGCCACGATGCTGACGCTTGCCTAAAGGAGCCAGTTCGTCGCCATGAAACTCTGCCTCCTTCCATATCTCCTCCATGCGTCGCAGTACGTCTTTTCCCTTCGCTGTGAGCGCATTCATCTCGTTGGCTGTACGTAGTGCCATGAGCGGACGCATATAATCCATGTCGTTGAGCATGTAGCGTGAGCCATGTCGTCCATAGTGACTAATATAGAAGGCTTTGTAACCTTTGGGTGCGGGCGTCTGAGCCTCTGTGGGTGCGGGGTAGGCATAGTAAACGCCTCCACTCTTTCCGGGGTCCTTACTGATTTCCTCCAATGCTTTCTGTGCCGACACATTCATTACCGAGCATAGCAGCAAGGCAATACTTAAAAATCTTTTTTTCATGTATTATCCTAATTAATTATCCGATTAGTTTTTTACTTATCTGTGCGAAGATACTATTTTTTCTTCTTATAAACGAAAAAAATGGTAAAAATGGTGTGTTTTGTGTGAATAAAGTGCTAACTTTGCAGAAAATATCGTATACAATATAAATATTAGTACCTAAATGCATTATGAAAAAGTTATTTCTTTTTTCCTTCCTCTTAGGTTCTGTGCTCACTTCGGCAAAGGCACAAAAAGTGTCGGTTGAAGATGCTTTGCAGAAGGCTTCGCAGCTGCGTCAGTCATCACGCCGTATGTCTCTCGGGCAGAGTGCTAACAAGCAGCCGGAACTTGTCTATACCAAAGAAGACAAGGGCTCGACCTTGTTCTATGTGTTCAACTATCCCAATGGCGGTTTTGCCATCATTGGCGGTGATGAGAATGCCCGTGAGCTATTGGGCTATAGTGAGCAGGGTGCTTTCAATATCGACAGCATTCCTGAGGGTATGAAGGACATGCTGAACGCGTACAGCTACCAGATTGTTCGTGCTATAGAAGAGCCCGTTGTGGATAGGGGTACAGCGTCGGTGCGCCGTAAGGCTCCCACCGTCAGGACTACGATAGCAGATATGATTACCACCAAGTGGGATCAAGGCGACCCCTTCAACTACAACATACCCATGGTAGGACCTAGTGATAAGTTTGTGACAGGATGCAACGCTACGGCCACGGCACAGGTCATGAAGTACTATAACTACCCAAAGACGGGAACGGGAAGTTATTCATATACGGTAAACTATACCTATTCGGGACCTGTGACCTTTCAGGCAAATTTCGGAGCTACCACCTATAACTGGGCCAACATGCTTGATAAGTATGAAGCCAATGGTTACACCACAACGAACAAGACTGCCGTGGCCACCTTGATGTACCATATTGGTGTGGGTATGGAGATGAAGTACAACACCAGTGGTTCGGGTGGCTCTGGTTCAGGATCTACGATGGCAGGCTATTGCCTGACCAACTACTTCAAATACAGCAAGTCGGCCAAGATGGAGACACGTGCCTATTTCACCGACCAGGCTTGGGAGGACATGATTTACAATGAACTGAGTGCCGGTCACCCCATAGTGTACAGCGGTCAGTCAACCACTGGTGGTCACGCCTTTGTCGTTCATGGATATAATGAGGCAAGAGGCGGCTATGCCATCAACTGGGGTTGGGGTGGCTATTGTGATGGCTACTTCCCCTTGAGCGGTACAGGAGCCCTGCAGCCTGGTGGCAGTGGTACGGGAGGTGCTGGTGAGAAGGCTGCCTATGTTGATTCACAGTCGGCTTTCATCGGACTTGTGCCCGACCCAGAAGGTGATGATCCTTCTATACCACAAGCTGCATTGTTGTATGAGATTCCTTTTGCCGACGGAACCTATCAGAAGACCATCGACCGTTCTAAAGGGCAGGACGGAACTGTGTCGCTTGCAAAAACAGGTTTCACTAATATTGGATATTATGATCATAGCGTGTCGTATGGTTTGATGCTTGAAAATGTAAACAACGGAACTCGCTATTATGTGACAAATGGAAGCTACACCCAAAAGTCACAGGCCTATAATCTCTCGGCCTCAAAGATTCTGTCTTTCAGCAGCAATGTGTTGAAGTATAATGGTACTTACAACATCTATCCTGTGGTCCGCACACAGACAAGTACCAACGACAACGACTGGCAGCGCGTGTATTATCCAACCACCTACAAGATGCCTCAAGTAACTATTGTCGGTGGAACTAATGCTCCTGCTGCTGCCATTGACTTCTTTATCTCAGGCTCGCAAGTAGAGATTGGCAGAACACTCAAAATTTCTGCCAGCAAAGAGTACACGGGCATGTGCACCTACAAGACAAGCAATGCCGGTGTGGCTACTGTTGATGCCAATGGAGTGGTCAAGGGCGTAAGTCGGGGTACGGCCACCATCACCGTAACCGGTAAAGCCACCAGTTATTTCAAGGCTACAAGCAAGTCGTTCACCGTAAGTGTAAAGAATACAGTGTTAAGTGACCCAGACTTTTCTTTCTCAGTCACCGAAATGCCTGTGGGCACTAAGGCAAACATTTTGCACGATACAGGCTATGACGGCACCATAACCTACTCCTCAAGCAATACCGCTGTGGCAACTGTCAGCACTACTGGTGTGGTGACAGCACGCTCTGAGGGATGGGTAACCATCACCGCCAAGGCTCCTATGACCCAGCTCTTCTATGGTGCTACAAGCAAGTACAAGATTTATGTGACTAAGACTTCTGCACCTGTGGGCTTTGGTTTCAGTCGTATGCCTTTTACCGATGGTGACTATTTCATCTCTCCAAGTAATCCCTACATCAACCTTCCCTTGGTGAACAACTCCAGTGCTGCCGTACCGGGCTATGTGTATTACCGAATAAAGATTGGGACATCAAATTATACGGGCTACTATGGCTATTCGTCAATGCCTGCCAAGTCGCAGGGAACAGCCAAATGGAAAGTTGACAGCGATGTTATGGCCCTAATGAAAAACGGCACTAAGTACGTGGTGGAGTTCTTCTCGGATAGTAATCGCACCAAGCCCATGAATATCCCCTCAATAAGCGTTACCTATTATTCTACGCTTTCGCTCGCTAATGACGTGGATGCTGACGGAAAGGTAAGTCTTGACGACCTTGAGGCTATCAAGCAGTCTTTGTTGCAGAAATGGGCACCCGGAAAACGCATAGCCGACTTTAATGGCGATGGCCGACTCTCTATCAAGGATATTGTTGATTTCCTGAAGAAGTAACAGCGCATATAAAGAAAGCCAAATGCCGGCCATACAGTTTATTTCAACTGCTAATCGCGTTAATTTTAGTCGTTTTTTCTGTTTGAAGGGGTTCTTCTTGGAATTTGTGCATAATAATGCGTACCTTTGCAGCAGATTTAAGAAACAAAGTAAATAATAAACAAAAAATACATATTGTTATGGCAAAGATTTATGAGAACTTGACCGAGTTGGTCGGCAACACTCCCTTGGTGGAGTTGAAGAGATTGGCAGCAAAGCATGAGGCAAAGGCTCAGGTTGTGGCAAAGGTGGAGTATTTTAACCCCGGCGGTAGCGTAAAAGACCGTATTGCCCTCAACATGATTGAGGATGCTGAGCGCAAGGGCATACTGAAGGCTGGTAGCGTAATCATTGAGCCCACCAGTGGTAATACCGGTGTAGGTTTGGCATGGGTGAGCCGTGTGAAGGGTTATGAGGCTGTTATCGTAATGCCCGACACGATGAGCAAGGAGCGTCAGAACCTTTTGAAGGCTGCAGGTGCCAAGTTGGTACTTACTCCCGGTGCCCAGGGCATGAAGGGCGCCATTGCCGAGGCAGAGCGTCTGCGCGACACCACTCCCGGTGCTGTAATCCTTCAGCAGTTCGAGAATCCTGCCAACCCCTCTACCCATGAGCGTACCACAGCTCAGGAGATATGGGCAGATACCGATGGACAGATTGACGTGTTCGTAGCAGGTGTAGGTACAGGTGGAACCATCAGCGGTACCGGTCGTGCGTTGAAGGCTTTGAATCCCAATATCCGCATTGTGGCAGTTGAGCCTGCCAGCAGTCCTGTGTTGAGCGGTGGTGCTCCAGGCGCTCACAAGATTCAGGGTATCGGAGCAGGTTTTGTTCCTGCCACCTTCGACCGTTCGGTGATTGACGAGATCATTACCGTAGAGAACGATGATGCCTTGCGTACTGGTCGCGAGCTTTCACTCAACGAGGGACTTATCGTGGGCATTTCCTCAGGTGCTTCTGCCTATGCTGCCTTGCAGTTGGCTAAGCGTCCCGAGTTGGCAGGCAAGCGCATCGTGGCTTTGTTGCCCGACACAGGCGAGCGTTACCTCTCTACCCAACTCTATGCTTTTGAGGAGTATCCTTTGTAGAAGTTTTTTTATGACATAACACTTAGATTTGAAGAGGAGTTCTTTTTTCGGAGGAGCTCCTCTTTTTCTGTCGTTAATGAGAAAACCGTTCGACTCTTGGTAATCGTGCATTGTTAACTGGTTCTTTTGTTGATTTTTGTAAACTTTATCTCCTTTTTCTTTGTCATGTTGTTTTTTTGCAGTACCTTTGATGAAAATTATGTTCTAACCTCGTGAATTTTTAACTAACCTAATGAAAAGTAAACTTTTAGAGAGACGTTATCTCATCACTTTTATTCTTGTTACCTCACTTTTTGCTTTGTGGGGTTTTGCTAATGACATTACCAACCCCATGGTGGCAGCGTTTAAGACCAGCATGGAGATCAGCAACTTCGAAGCGGCCTTTGTACAGTTTGCCTTCTACGGTGGTTATGCTACGATGGCCATTCCGGCTGCCCTTTTCATCAAGAAGTATAGCTATAAGGTGGGCATTCTCATTGGTCTTGGACTTTATGCGGTAGGAGCCTTCCTGTTTATTCCTGCAGCATCGTTTCAGAATTTCACATTCTTCTGTTTCTCACTCTACATCCTTACCTTCGGTTTGGCTTTCCTTGAGACAACAGCCAACCCCTTTATCATGTCTCTTGGCTCGGCAGATACTGCCACGCGCCGACTCAATCTGGCACAGGCATTCAATCCTGTTGGTTCGCTTACGGGTATGTTTATTGCCAGTCAGGTGGTGCTGGCCAACTTGCAGAGCAATGACGAGGCGGTGGGTGCTGCCTATGGAGCAGGCAAGGTGTTCAGTGATTTGGATACGGCTACCAAAGCCGCTATTCGCACACACGACCTTGACACTATCAGAAACCCCTATGTGGCTATTGGCTTGGTGGTAGTGCTGATGTTTGGACTTATTGCCTTCTTTGTGAACAAGAAAGATGGCAAGAGTGAGGATGTGAAGGAAGAACCCAAGGTAAAGGATTCTCTGAGTCGCCTCATTAAGAACAAGGTATTCCGCGAGGGTGTACTCAGTCAAGTGTTCTATGTAGCTGCACAGATTATGTGCTGGACCTTCATCATCCAGTATGCCACCCGTCTTGGCTTCACCAAGCAAGAGGCACAATGGTTCAATATCGGTGCCATGTCGCTTAACCTCTGCGGCCGTTTCATCGGTACGGCTTTGATGAAGTATGTCAACTCGCATAAACTGTTGATGCTCTTTGGCATTGGTGCCTGCTTTACCGTGGCTGGTACCATCCTTATTGACGGCCCAGTAGGTTTGTACTGTCTGGTGGCCACTTCTGCCTTTATGAGTATCATGTTCCCCACCATCTATGGTATTGCTCTGGAGGATGTCCGCCAGGACACCACATTAGGCGCAGCCTTCCTGGTAATGGCTATCGTGGGTGGTGCTATCATGCCTCCCTTGCAAGGTGCGCTTATCGACCTTGACAACAGCCATCCCGGCATGTTCGGTTTCCTTTCTGCCACCAACTTCTCATTCATTCTTCCCTTCCTTTGCTTTGTGATGATTACTATCTATGGCTATCGTTGCATGAAGGGGATTAACAAAAAATGATAGGTCACGTGTGCCAACGCATACGATAGGTATCAAACCATGTTTTGCAGGTTTTGTGGTAAAGAAATAGCCGATGACTCTGTGTTCTGTCAGCATTGTGGTGTGAAGCTCACCGACAATGCTGATGGCAAACTTGTAGTTGATAGCAACAAGGCAGCTATGAAGGAGCCGGCAGACATAGCCGCTTCTGGTATGCAGCAACAATTGGAGTTGCAATTGCATGCAGAATATGCTTCAATGAATAATGCACACTTTGCGAGTGTGATAGCCTTGTTTGCCACTTTAATGGCTGTCGTTGGCACGTATTTCTATGTGTATGCCAAGACTGTTGATTTCGACGTTCCTGCAAATGTGAAGTTGCTACAGGCAGGCAACTTCTTCTCTTATGACCATTTGCTGATGGTCACAATAGCGGCTGTGTTTGTTCTTTTTCTTATGGGCTATGTGTGTGTGGCCATGGGGTTCAGACAGCGCAAGGAGCAGTTCATTATCTATCACATCCGAAAGAGATATTTTGATGCGGACAGTCTTACGGAAACTTTTCCTGCCGATTACCATCCGTTTGGAAAGTCAAAGGGTGAATTCTTGCAGGGATTGTTTGGTGCATCGCTGATACCTGTCTTTTGTGCCATCGTGGCAATAACTGTCCTTACTATACTGAAGGGCTCCTTTTTCAATATGTGGATTCCTGTGGCGGTATCAGCCTTCTTGTTGTGTGTGCTGGGATATGTTAAAGACAGAAGGTACATAGACTACAAAGCACTCGAAACGGCTTATCAAAACGATAAACCTGAGCATTGTACAGAGGGAACTGCAGCAGGTCTAAAAGGCGTGTATGTATGGGCTAAACCCAAGATGAAGGATGCCTATGCACGGGGTAAGTTGCTGATGCGAAGTTGCATCGCTTGGATCATGTATAAAGGCAAGGTGGCTTGCTCATGGCTGAAGCCAAAAGTAAAGGCCGTCCTTACCAAGGTGATGCCAAAGCTGAAGGCTGCTTATGTGTGGGTTATGTCCAAGCTGAGGTGTGTCTATGACTGGATGATGCCAAAACTGAAAGTAGCTTATGCTTGGCTATTACCAAAGCTTAAATGGGCTTATGCCTGGGTAACACCTAGAGTGAAGCATGCCTATGAAAAGACAAGTGAGAAACTGAAGGCAGCAAGCAAAGGCATGGAGGAGACACCCAAGGAAACTCCGGCAGCCGACAAAGAGGAGCCTGTAGAAATACTGGAAGAACTGCCCCCAAAAGAGCATGATACCGATGAGAGCCTGCCCCATGATTGATGGGACAGGCTTTTTTTAGAATTCCTGGTTCTCGGTGCGTGCAATAATCTCGTTTTGTAGTTGCTCCGTCATGTCGTTGAAATAGTCAGAGTAACCAGCTACACGTACAAGGAGGTCGCGGTACTGGTCGGGATGTTGTTGGGCATCGTGCAGCGTTTCCGTGTCGATTACGTTGAACTGAATATGATGGCCTCCCATAGAAAAATAGGTGCGGATGAGGGCAACGAGTTTCTGAAGGTCTTCGTCGCTTTTCATGATTTGGGGGACGAAGCGCACGTTGAGCAAAGTACCACCCGACTTTGTCTGGTCAAGTTTGCCAAGCGACTTGACAACGCTTGTTGGACCTTGTGTGTCGGCACCATGGGCAGGCGATGTGCCGTCGCTGATGGCAAAGTGTGCCAGACGACCGTTGACGCTTGCGCCACACACACTACCGAAGTAGTTATGGCAGGTTGTGCTGAGCATGTTGAGTTGTGTCTTGCCACCGCGAGTATTGGGGTGTCCCTCGATAGCCTTGACGAGGTCGTTGTAAACACGTACAGCAAGGCTGTCAGCATAGTCGTCATCGTTGCCAAAGAAGGGAGTGCGGTTGATGATAAACTGACGTAGTTTCTCTTCGCCTTCGAAGTTTTTGGCCACCGCTTCCAGGAGTTGTTCCATAGTGTAGCGCTTGTCCTCAAACACATGCTTCTTGAGCACAGACAGGCAGTCGGTGATTGTGCCAAGACCTGTGCATTGGATGTAGGTGGTGTTGTAGCGTGCGCCACCACTATAGTAGTCGCGTCCACGCTCGATGCAGTCGTCGATGAAGAGTGACAGGAAAGTAGCAGGTGCATAGAGCGAGAACATACGCTCTATGTAGTTGTTGACTGCCAGTTTCATGTTCACAAAGTATAGCATTTGCTTATGATAGGCCTCATAGAGCTGCTCGAAGGAACTAAAGGTGCGTGGGTCGCCAGTTTCTAATCCTAACTTCTTACCCGAGATAGGGTCAATACCATTGTTCAGAGTGATTTCCAGTATCTTGGGCGTGTTCAGATAGCCGGTCAGTATGTAGGCCTCCTTGCCAAAGGCACCTACCTCAATACATCCAGAGCATCCACCCTCGTTGGCATCCTCTTGTGTCTTGCCTTGTCGCACCAGTTCCTGGGTATAGGTGTCGGGATTGAAGAGCGATGGGTAGCCATGGCCTTGACGAATGACACGCGTAGCCGCCATAATGAAGTCGTTTGGCGTGACTTTCGAAACGTGAACGGAAAGTCCAGGTTGCAGTTGATGCAACTCCTCCTGCACCTCTAAGATGACGTAAGAGAGTTCGTTGACGGCGTCGTTTCCATCACGGTCGATTCCGCCGATGTTGATGTTGGTGAAATCATTGTAGGTCCCCGACTCAAGTGCTGTTACACCCACCTTGGGGGGCGCTGGCTGGTTGTTGAACTTAATCCAGAAGCATGAGATAAGCTCTTTTGCTTTGTCGCGTGTCAGAGTGCCTTCTACGATGCTTTTTTTGTAGAAGGGATACAAGTGTTGGTCAATGTGACCGGGGTTCATGCAATCCCAGCCATTGAGTTCGGTAACTGTACCCAGATGTACGAACCAGTACATTTGAATGGCCTCTTGCATGTCGCGGGGTGCATGAGCAGGCACCCAACGGCATACGTCGGCTATTTTACGCAGTTCGGATATTCTTTTTTCTCTTTGGGTTGTCTCCGTATATTGGGGAGGGATATTGACGCCAGTTTCCAATTCGTTGGCCATACGTTCTGCCAGTTCGGCATGACGCTCGGCAAAGAGGATGGCAGCATCGCAAGATATGGACATGGCTTCGAGTTCCTGTTGCTTGTCGGTAGCCTCGGGGTCGTTGATGTAGTCAAGAGAGGCAATCTTTTTGGCTATCATCTCTTTGCAATCCAACAAACCTCTATGATACATCTTGCCATCCATGGCGGTATGGCCACCGGCACGCTGTTCCATGAACTCTGTAAACACGCCAGCATGGTAGGCTTCCTCCCACTCCTTGCTTACATGACTGAAGATGCGCTCTCGCTGGGTACGTCCTTGCCAATAGGGGATGACTTCGCTGGCATAGGTGTCGATGTCTTGCTGTGAGATGTGGTAGGGTTGCAACTCGCGTGTATCAAGCGTGTGAAGATCTTCCACCGAATGGCAGGTTAATTCGGGGAAGGTGGGAACTGCCTTAGGCTTGGGACCACGCTCGCCCACAATCAGTTCGTCTTCACCAATGTAGATAGTCTTCTTCTTGCAAATCTCCAAGAAATTACGAGCACGCAGTATGCAATTGGGCATCTTGCCATAGTTCTCTTTGTAGAAAGCCGTCTCAATGAGGGCGCGCTCTATGGTGAGGGTGGGTTCTGTTTCAAGACTCTGCTTGCGCAGTCGTTTGATGCGGTCGTTCATACCGCCATCGTTTTGTGGATATTGCAAGGGGAAATTCATAAGTAAGTCTTTCTTGAAAAATTATCTACTCAGCTATTTTCAAGTGGAAATATGTGGAATATGAAAGTAGGGTATAAAAGTAAAGAGTGGCATCGTACCACTCTTTACCTTATGTGTATTCAAACTTGTTGATTAGAAGTTGAAGCGGAGAACAAAACGGTCATTGGTGGTGCTATACTTCACTTTACCACCGTTGCAGCTGGGTGTACCCACTTGCACTTCCTCGTACTTGGCGCTTCCCCAACGATGCTCATAACCTACAGAGAAATTCTTCCAACCCAGGTTCACACCTATGGTGTTGAAGGGGTTAAATGCCATGGTAAGGTCATCATCGAGAATAATGCCAGAGACAGAAGGCGTAAAGTGATAATATGCCATCAGACGCCAGTTTTTGTTGCTAAGAGGAGCAAACTGGAGGTAAGGACCAATGGGCAAGCCCACTTCGCCCTGCATGATGTCCCAGTCGCTGGTACCAATACCAGTAGCAAGGTTCTGTCCCTTTTGGTATCCGTCAGTTACGCAAGGCTTATACTTGGCAAAGTCTAATTCAAAGCCAGTATCTAAACCGATGTACATGAAGTTGCCGATAGGCTCCTTTGTGAAACGTATCTGCTTGAAACCAAACTGGAAAGTAGCTGCAATTTCAGACTTGAATGATGAGCTGTTCTCTTTGCAACTCAATTCCTGCGTGCCCATAGCGAGTGATACGCTCCAACGTTCACCCCATGCTTGCGCCCATGACGAAACGCTTGCTGCAAGCAGGACAAGGCTTAAAAATAATTTCTTCATTCTATGTGGATATGTTTATTTCTTGTCGTTCATCGTGATAACGATTTTAGCAGTTATCTTGTAATCCTTCAGGCTGCTCACTGCACTCAGGTCAACATCGCTTAAAAGATACAAGGTGTTGGGGTTGCCCTTCTCAAAGCGTGCCTCACCATTGATGTCGTTTTCTGCAATGTTAAAGCGAATCTTACCCTTTGAGCCATCGCTCCAGCTCCAATTGTTCACGTCGCTCTGTTCGTTGGTGTAGGTTGAAACGAAGGTGTTGTCGCTCATGAAAGTGAATGACTTCACGTTGTGGCTGATAAGAAGGTCGCTTTCACGAACATCGTTCTGACTGGGAAGACCAAGAACGTATGCGTAGAAATCGCGCTGCAAAGCCACGAGGTCGCTGTTGTGCTTGTTGTACATAACCTTGCCATCAGCTACGATAACTGCGTGGTAGTCAACGGGAACCCATGCACGGCAAATGCTGAGGGTCTGAGCGTTGGCAGTTCCACCCACTTTGAATGCCTCGGCATCATACTCTGTGCCGTTGATGGCAATTCTGAGGGCTGTCTCAACAACCTTGCTTACAGGTACCTTTACGGTGTATTTGCCAATCTTCAAGACTACGTCCGAACCTTCAATGGTATAGGTTCCGGTAATGACGTTGGATGATGCACGGGTAGCCTTCAGTTCTGCGAGGAAGGTATTACCCTCGCCCAACTTAATCTTGCTGATGGGTGAGTTGGCATCCTTGACTAAAATCTGAGTAAGGGGTATGTCTGTCTTAGCTGCATCCAGAATTTTGCCGATAGCGCTGTCGTAAACAGAAAGAGGATTGGCAGTCTCATCAACATCATCGCTGCTGCAAGAACAGAATCCGAAACAGAAAACAGAGGCCAGCAAAGCTGTACCTATCATGCGGAATGTCTTCATAATTTGATAATTTTAATTTGTTATTGATGTATTTTGATAGTTTTTACTCATAGTAAGTGATGACGCGGCGACGAGTGCTGACGTTTGTCTCCCTTTCTTTACCATCCGCACTCTCACTCATGTCATAGAAGCACCCGGTGTCGCTCACCTTGCATCGTGTCCAGTTGCCTTTCTCGTCGAATGCCGTGTATTCGTACTTGTTGTCACCTACCCATTCCGAACCTTCGCCTTCGCCCTTGTATTCCTCGGTCAGGATGTTGCCCTTCTCGTCGAAGGTTAACTTGGTATAGGTGGTTCCATCCTCCCAACCGCTTAAGGAGTATTCCTTGAGTTTGCCATCGGGTGCATATTCAAACTCAGAGGTGGGAACAGCAATCAAGCGATTCTGCTTGTCGCGTCGCAGTTCGGTTCTTGCATAGGGACCCTCGTTTTCCTTGAAGTCACCCTCAAATGAAGTGGCGTTCTTGTAAACGTACTGCACGGTAACTGGTCCTTCAAAGCTAAAGCTCGTCATGGTGGTGAGTCGTCCTTGCTGGTCGAAACCCAATACACGGGCTGGTTGCTTTTCATCATTGTAGTATTCCTTTACGTCCTTTACCTTGCCACGCAAGTTAAAAGTCTGTAGGTCGAGCGAAGCATATCCGGGTTCCTCCTCCGCCTCTGCGGGGATGTCTTCTTTTGCCTCTTCCTTTTGTGAGACTACAGCGGTAGAGTCTGCTTTCTCCTCCCCCTTTTCTTGCTTCTTGCAGGAAGTCGTGAGTATGGCAGAACCTGCCAAAAGTATGGAGCCTAAAATAATTGTTCTTTTCATTCTTTTCTATATATTAAGGTGGTATTTCTTAAGTTGTAGCTAAGAAACGGTTTTATGAATTTTTGCAAATTTATGAATAATCGTGCAGATAGCAAAGTGATGGCCGATAAAAATGCCTCTTTTTTTGTTAGTTTCGCAAAATGTGGCTAACTTTGCCCATATAAAAGTCAATCCATAATATGATTTTGCAAGAGATAACATCACTCGATATGCCCGGAGTTGAAGTGTTTGGCACTTTGACTGAAGCCCAATTGCGTAATAAACTTGAACCCGAGAAAGGCATCTTTATTGCCGAGAGTCCCAAGGTCATCAATGTTGCGCTGGATGCAGGTTACGAACCTGTTTCGTTGCTGTGTGAGAAGCGACACATAGAGGGCGATGCCAAAGACATCATTGCCCGTTGTAGCGATGACCTGCAAGTGTTTACTGGCAGTCGTGAATTGTTAGAACAACTCACGGGCTATACGTTGACTCGTGGCGTGCTGTGTGCCATGCATCGCCCCCAGCCCAAGTCGGTGGAGGAGGTATGCCGTGGTGCTCGTCGTATCGTGGTCATTGATGGCGTGGTGGATTCAACCAACGTGGGTGCCATCTTCCGTTCGGCAGCAGCCTTGGGCATAGATGCCGTGCTGGTCACTTCCACCTCGTGCGACCCTCTCAACCGTCGTGCGGTTCGTGTGTCGATGGGTAGTGTTTTCCTGGTTCCCTGGACTCGTTTGGAAGGTCCTGTCTCATCCTTGAAGGAGATAGGTTTTAAAACCGTAGCCATGGCTCTGCGTGACGACTCTGTGCTGCTCGACGATCCTTCTTTGCAGGCAGAACCTCATTTGGCTATCATTATGGGTAATGAAGGTGATGGCTTACCCGACGGCACCATTGCGCATGCCGACTATGTGGTGCGCATTCCCATGAAGCATGGTGTTGATTCACTCAACGTGGCCGCGGCTTCGGCCGTTGCCTTCTGGGCTCTACGCTAAGGCTTTTTGCAGTCGCTCCATAGCCTCTTTGATGGTGGCTCTTGGGCAACCTACATTGAGGCGCATGAATCCTTCTCCGCCAGGTCCAAACATGGCTCCGGAGTTCAAAGCTAATTGTGCCTTGTCTTCGAAAATGCGAACAAGTTCTTCGTGCTTTACACCCAAAGCGCGGCAGTCGAGCCACACCAGATAGCTGGCCTCTGGTCGTATGGGATGAATCTGTGGGATGTTTTCTTTGCAATAATCGATGACAAAGTCGATGTTGCCCTCCACGTACGACAGCATTTCCTTTCTCCAAGCTTCACCTTGCTTAAGGGCTGCAACCGTAGCCACGGGTGCAAACATGTTGGCTTCGCACATTTCGGTAGCCTCAAGCCAAGAGTAGAAATCTTCACGCAACTGCTTGTTGGGTATGATGCACCAACTGCTTACCACGCCAGCCATGTTGAATGTCTTGGTGGGGGCAGAGAAGGTGATGCTCACTTCAGCTGCTTCGTCGCTGACGGTAGAAAAGGGGATATGCTTGTGTCCATACAGGGCTAGGTCGCAATGTATCTCATCGCTGATAACGATAAGATGGTGTGCCTTGGCAAAGTGGGCTAATTTCTGCAATGTTTCTTTATCCCATGTTATGCCCGCTGGGTTGTGAGGGTTGGCAAGAATAAGTATGCGGCACTTCTCATCGCATACCTTTTCAAGGCCTTCAAAGTCCATCCTGTAGAAGGAACCCTTTGTTCCACCCTCAACATTCCCATCTTTTACTTCAATGAGTGGATTCCATACAACTTCACGACCTACACCTCTGGAAGTCAGGAAGAAGGGATGGTAGACAGGCGGTTGTACGATGACCTTCTCGTCGGCTTTCAGGAAGTGGTCCACTACTAAGCCGATGCCTTTCACGATGCCGGGGATGTAGCTCAGCCATTCGCGTTCCACGTTCCACTGATGATGGTCCTTGATCCATTGCATTACGGTTGGCCAATAGTCTTGTGGGTCGAGGGTATAGCCCAGTACGGGAGTGTGGTCCAACTGTTGGCGGATAGCCTCGGTGATAAAGGGTGGGGTAGGCCAGTCCATGTCGGCTACCCACATAGGCAGCAAGTCGGTTCTTCCGTAAACTCTCTGTAGCGCATCCCATTTGTAGGATTGCGTATCACGTCTGTCAATCACTTTGTCGAAGTCGTATGTGCTCATATCATGAAGGTCTTGATGTTTTCTGTGCGAAGATACGAATTTGTCGCAAATTCCGTACATTTTTATGCATAATTTTATAATAATGTATTTAAAACATTATGTTTTCTGCTTTTCTGCGATAATATTTACAAAATAAAGTGTAATTTTGTGCGATAGTATGGTGTGTTGCTAATCCATGCATAATTTAAATCGTTAGAAAAACTTTATTTTTTTATATTTATTAACCTAATTAATCATTAACAAATGAAGAAAATTTTACTTCTATTTGCCGTGATGTTCTCTGCACTCTGTGCAGTAGGTCAAACGGTAACGCTTGATTTCACAGCGAACAATTGGGGACTTCCCGAAGACAATGCTAATGGTCTTACTGAGGAGAAAACTTTCACCAATGGTGAGTGTTCTATTAAGTTGGCAGCTTCGGCCAAGTATTATTTCAACACATCAATCAAGTGCCTTATGCTGGGCAAGGCTAATTCAACTTTGTCGTTGCCCGCATTCGACTTTGCTGTTGAGAAAATCGTTGTGACTGGTACTTCTGGTGCTTCTGCTGCAGTAAAGCAGAACATTTTCGTAGGTGAGGATGCCGTTTCTACTGAGACAGAAGGCGCAAAGGATGTAGCCAACGAGTACGTTATTGCTGCTGACAAGCAGGCTGCTGGTACTATCTACACCTTTAAGGTAATCTCTTCTCACAACACTCAGATCAGCAAGATTGAGGTTTATGCTGCCGAGAAGTCTGGTGATGATGTTATCGACGAGGAGATTCCTGCCGTAGCAGTTCCTTCTGCTGAGGGCTTCGCTTACGAGCCCATCACTAAGAACACCGACCTTACCTCTGAGGATATGAGCTCATACCACGTACAGGGTGCAGCTAATCCCGAGATGAAGGTGGTTGACTTCAAGAATGGCAAGGCTATCGAGGTTGTCGGTGGCGCTAAGGTTGATCAGGCTTGGGATACTCAGTTCTTCATCGTATTCGACGAGCCTCTGCCCGTAGGTGAGACTGTTAACGTTTCATTTGCTTACAAGGCAGACGTTGCTGCTAAGGGTACTACCCAGTCACACAAGCAGCCCGGTAGCTGGACTCCCAATGCTTCTATTGGCGACATCAACTTCGGTACCGAGTGGAATACCTTCAGCGGTGAGTTCGAGGTTAGCAATGCAGACATACAGTCAGTAGCCTTCAACCTGAACGAGATGGCTGAGGCCAACAACTACTACTTTGCAAACGTTACCGCTTACAAGAAGGTACGTACTCAGGCTGTTGATCCCGATGCAATCCCCGCAGCTGACGAGATTCCCGCTGCTGAGGAAGGCAAGGAGTGGGTTGACGTAGCTACAAACGATTTGGCTTCTACCTTTGTACAGGGTGCTGCCATCGAGGAGAAGGAGAATGTTAATGGCGTTAAGGTATTCGAGATTGTCAGCAACGCTAAGGCTGAGGGTGGCAACGTATGGGACAGCCAGTTCTTCATCAAGGCTGACGAGGCTATTGCCAATGGTACCAAGTACTACCTGAGCTTCTCTTACAAGGCAGCTGAGAATGCTCCTGTTTCTTTGCAGTCGCATGCAGCTCCCGGTAGCTACCTCGGTGGTTTCAACCCCGGCAGCATCACTTGCAAGAGCGACGAGTGGCAGACCTGCACCGTAGTTGCAAACTCTACAAACGATGCATTCCAGTCAATCGCATTCAACCTGAACGAGAAAGCCGAGTCAACTACCTACTACATTGCCAACATCGTATTTAAGGTACAGAAGGATAAGGCTGAGGCTCAGCCCCTTGAGATGGCTACCGTTACCATCGAGAAGGGTGAGAAGTCAATCGTTATTAAGTCTTCTAACGCAGAATATGCACTCCAGACCAAGTTCAAGCCTGTGAGCGAACTTGAGGAAGGTGAGACTCCTGAGTCAACCGTAACTTCAATTATTGAGGAGATGGCAGGTGCCTTTGCAACTGCACAGGAGTTCGAGGACTACTTTGTATCGATGGCCACAAAGGGCGAGAAGGAAATCGACCTTGAAGGAATTGAAGAGGTTTATCCTGCAGGTACCGAGTTCTTCGTTGCAGCCTGCAACATTGCTTGGGATCCCATTGCCAATAAGGTAGCTCTTGCTTCTAACGTAGCAGTTGATACCTATGTAATTCCCGCTGCCGAAGTAGCAATTGAGGGTGACCGTATTGCAATTCCTGCAGGTAGTCCTAACGGCGATGAGTTGACCGTTGAGGTATTGGAGAAGAACGAAGAGGATGAGATTCTCTCTGCAAAATATACTGTCAAGAACGGTACTTGGGGCAACAATGCTTCACACCTCAGCATCTTTAAGTTCGCTCCCCTCTCAGCAGACATGATTCAGGGTTACGAGAAGATTGTTGTGGTATTCGACAAGGCTATCCCCGCTTCTGAGGGCGAGGCTACTTATGGCTTTATCCCTGTCGGCCTGGTATCTCCCGTCAATTGGACTCCTATGAGCGGTCTTGACAAGTGGGAGTACACCTTCACCGATGATGACAAGGCTAAGGGTATTGAGGATTTCTCACTCTTCTTCAATGCAAGCGGTAGCTTGAAGGATATCGAGTTCACCATCAAGGGAATTTACCTGGTAAAGGCTGAGGGTGAAGAAACTGCAATCAGTGCTGTCAATGCTGACGCTAAGGTTGGCAAGTTCCTCCAGAACGGTAAGATTGTTATCGTGAAGAACGGTAAGGCTTACAATACTGTAGGTGCACGCATCAAGTAATCTTTCGGGATTATCATCATAGAATTTGGAGGCTGGGCCATGTGCCCAGCCTCCTCTTTTTTGTCAGGCAGATGTGTGTATTCCTTCACGCAGCACTCACGCTGCGCTCAGTGTGCGTTCACAAATCCGTGGAGAAGTGTGAGTGAAAGTAAAGCGATGATAGTGCGAAGGTAAAAGGAAAATAAAAGAAAACCTTATAAAAAAGCAGCCCCCCTAACCCCCGAGGGGGAATAAGAGTGATGCTAAAATAACAAACTTGTTATAAAAACGACAAAACCGCAAATCGGGAAATGCCCAATTTGCGGTTGTTGCTTGTTTATGCAATGTGCAAAAACGTGATGTAGTACCTTTGCAAGAGTACTCCAGTACTCTACCTATAGTACTGCAGTACTTTGCTTAGAGTACCGCAGTACTTTGCCGAGAGTACTGAGGAGCATTAGTCATACCAGTTTATGATTTGCTCATAATGGTCGCGCCTTTTACTTCTGGTAATCTACTTGATAGATGTTGACGGCATTGCCACCACCATTCTTCTTGCCCTGTGAGGTTACGAATACGTACTTGCCGTTCTTGGAGACATCCAGGCCGACGGGGTAGCTGTCAACGTCGATGTGGCAGATAACCTTCCACGCCTGTGTATCGACCACATAGAGCGCGCTGGCATTGTTGCAGGCAGCAAAGAGGTAACGGCCAGAGGGAGACAGCTCGATGGTGCGGGCTCCGGTGCCTACCTTGATGCTTTCCCAGCCGTCTATCTTGCCAACCTTGTTCTTGATGTTGGGAATCTCTGCCAGGAACTTCTGCAAGGGGATGCGCTGCACGTAGCCGCCTCCGTTGATGCTGAGGTACAGGTATCCATTCTTGAGTACCAGGTGGCGGACGTTGCTCATCATACCCAGCATGCGACCCAGATAGGTGGATGTCTTGAGGTCGATGATGGCAATGCCACCACCGCCACCCATGCAACCCACGAGCAGGTAATGGTTGTCGGGTGTGAACACCGTGCCACGAAGGGCATAGCCACTACCATTGTCGCGGTCAACGGAGTGCGTCAGGCTATAGTTCAACTGCAGTTGATGGTCAACGATATGCATGGCCACATACTTCCAGTCCTTGGGATTCTCACTCTCGATGTTGATGATACCAATGGTGTTGTCGCCCCAATGCGAGATGGCAACGTACTTGCCATCGGGCGAGGTGGCCACCATCTTGGGCAGCGGCCCCGTCTCCATCATGCGTATAATCCTGTCCTCTTTTGTGTCGATGATAGCCACAGCCGATGGATCCTGTGCGTTGATGTCGTAGCTGCGTCGGTAGTAGGGCACCCACAGGTAACGGCCGTTGTGCGAGAAGGTGCTCTCCACGGGCTTGCCGTAGAAGGTGTTGAGGTTCTTCGTGTAGTGCGTGAACTTGAAGTACTTGGAGGGCGTGCTCCACAGGCTGGCATCCTTGGTGCTGTCGAACCTGTGCTTGATGACCTTCACCTTCTGGTTGTTGTCGAAGTTGTACACTACGGTTGAACCGCCCTCCAAAGAGTTGACGTAGTACTTCTTGCCATCAGGACTGATGTTGACCGACTTGGGCGAATAGATGTCCGTGTCGCGTGTAGCGGCATCACCGCCATAGTTCTGCTTCTTGCCTACAAGGGTAACCTTCACCTTGCCATCATCGCTGGTCACGGTAGTACCTATCTTGGGATGAACGAGTTGCGCCATTGCCGTGGAGGCAAACAGGCATAACAAACTGATTGTAATCTTTTTCATGTATGTAATTAATAGAAGATATGTTTTTGCATGCAAAAGTACTAACATGCGGTCACTTCTGCAACATTTTGTGGTACAAATTGCGTGACGGTGCACAAAATGTACTTACTTGGCCACTTTGAAGCGCAGTTCTTGTTCGTCAAACACGATATTACTGCTTCTGAAGAAGCTGGGCAGAGTGCCGTCGCTCGCCAACTGCTCTGGTGTGCCTACGCGCAGCACCGACTTGCTCTCGTGGGTGCTCTCTCCTTTGTGGTTTCCCATCAGCCATAGCATGTCGGCAGTTTGCAAGGCAAGGTCCAGGTCGTGGGTGGAGATGAGTATGGCCTTTTGCTGCTCGTGTGCCAGGCGCGATAGCAGCAGCATGGTGTCAACCTTGCTGGGAAAGTCGAGAAAGGCGGTAGGCTCATCGAGCATGATGATGGGTGTTTGCTGCGCCAAGGCTTTGGCTATCATCACCTTTTGCCGTTCTCCGTCGCTCAGCGTGCTTATTTGTCGTGCTTCCAGGTTCTGAATGCCACAAAGCTGTATGGCATTGTCAACGATGCGGTTGTCCTCGTCCTGCAGCTTTCCCCAGAAGTTGGTGTAGGGACTGCGTCCCATGGCAATCATGTCGCGCACCGTCATGCCTTGCACGCTCACACGTTCGGTCAGCACCACGCCGATGAGTTTGCTCAGTTGCTGGGGGGTAAGTGCCTTCAGGCTCTCATCACCGATGTGCATCTCTCCGCCAAGGCAGGGCTGAAAGGCACTAAGCGTTCGCAGCAAGGTGCTCTTGCCAGCTCCGTTAGGGCCCAGCAGGCAGGTCATCTTTCCTGCTTCAAGGGTGGCATTGATGTTTTTGGCTATCACAATGTTTCCGTAGCCGATAGAAAGGGAAGTGAGTTTATAGTTCATTGTGGTAAACGGGAAGTGATTGTTATCTGCTGCAAGTATTATGCTTGCTATCGTTTCACGTTGCAAATTTAGACAAAAAAAACGAGATGCGAAATGAAAACTGGGTAAAAAATGAAAATGAGTGATAGGATGCAGCATATCCTTTCTGCTTTGATTGTAAATATATCTTATTTCCATACCCTTCCAGATACTCTCCCGTTATATTCCCGATATCAACCCGATATTAACCCGTTATTAACCCGAAGGTATTTGTTCCCGAAGAAATCGCAGATTTGCCCTAAACTGCGATGAATTATTGTATAATTTTTTCATTCGGTGTCTCCTGACTGCCATCCGCGAGGAAGTGTACGAGATTCATGTTGTGAAAATACATGCAAACCATTAAAACACAAACTTTTTTCCACATTGTTTTGCAAGATAGAAGAAAATGGTTAACTTTGCATTATGGAATCGTAATAATTATAAATTCATAATTGCGTAACTCGTTATGAAACAGCAGAAACCTTTCCTTATTGAAGGTTATCTCGCGCCAGAATACTTTTGTGATAGAATACAGGAAACAGCCGTGTTGGATGAACATATCCAGAATCAGCGAAACGTTGCCTTGATAGCTAAACGCCGTTTAGGAAAGTCGGGGATGATTCACAACTATTTCTATCAACCAAGCGTAAAGGAGCATACTTACGACTGCTAAGTATCATGTTTACGCACGCTAAGTATCATGTTTAGCGATGCTAAGTATGATGTTTTCTATTCCACTATGTGGTTTCAGTTTCAGTACCACTTACCTAATTCAAGCATCATCGTACATACTACCTCTATTTATCTTGTTTGTCTTGCTGAAAAATAGGCACAGAAGACATGGAAAACTAATAACGAATGTTAAATTACTGTTTGTAGTTAAAGGTTTTTGCAAGATTGTTTGGATATAATTACAAAAAGTAGTTACTTTGCCGGTGGATTAAACTAATAATTGTAATTTTACCTATGGCAATGAAGGAACTTACAAACAAGGAAATGGAATTGATGGAGATACTGTGGAGTAAACCTCAAGGACTCACAATGCGTGAGCTTTATGACTTGCTGCCAGAGCCTCGCACACACTTCAACACAGTCAGCACGTTCATCCGCCGACTGGAGGAAGAAAAGTTCGTAAAACATGAGGCAATAGGCGGAAGACTCTTCCGATACTTAGCTGCCATCAGCCGCATGGATTATGAGAAACGTGAGCAGGATTCATTCCTCAACCGATTCTTCAAGGGGTCGCACATGGCTTTTGTGCGCCATCTTGTGGAGGAAGAGAAAATCAGCAAGGAGGAACTGCAGGAACTCATGGAGTTAATTCACAATTCATAATTCACAAGTAAGCTGGCGCAATGATTTCCCAACTACTTATCTATTCCCTCAAGGCAGCATTGACATTAACGCTGCTTTATGTGCCTTATACGCTGATGTTGCAGAAGGAAAAGTTCTTTCACTTGAACCGTATCGTTCTGCTCTGTATCATCGCATTCAGCCTTGTGCTTCCGTTGTGCAATGTCAGTTGGATGAGTCTGGACAACAATCCCATCGTGCAGGCCACTCACCAGCAGATGATAGAGGTGGGCATACCTGTACGCGTGGCAGAGGATGACATAACCGTATCCTATCAGTTGGCTGGAGAGAGCACTTCTCTTTCTTGGTTTATAGTTTTGGCTATCGTCTTCTTTGCTGGCATGGCTGTATCTGTAGTCATTCGCTGTCTGCAACTGGGTGTCCTCTCCTATATGATGCGGCACAAGAACCTCTGGGCCAAACGTCAGGAGGACGGCACCCGCGTGTGCTGCCGTAAGGGTAGTTTCACTCCCTATAGTTGGATGCATACCATAGTTATCAGCGAAGAAGACTGGAACGATGGCCGTCGCGAGATATTGTTGCACGAAACAGGTCACATACGTGCCCATCACTCATGGGATATGTTGCTGCTGATGCTCTGCCAGGCCTTGCAGTGGTACAACCCCTTTGCATGGATGATAGGCAACTCGCTTTCGGACCTACATGAATATGAGGCTGATGACTATGTGCTTCGTCAAGGTGTACAGCAGAAGGACTATATGATGTTGCTGGTCAAGAAGGTTGTACAGAGTCAAGGCTATTCCTTCGTCAACGGACTCAACAAGAGTACATTGAAAAAGCGCATCCTGATGATGAAGGAAAAGGCTGCTGGCAGTCGTTGGATGCGTGCCAAGTTGCTCTACCTACTGCCCGTCTGTGCCCTGGTGCTGAGTGCATTTTCCACGCCCAATTTTACGGCTCCCGTAGAGGAAGCATTAGCGAAGTTGGAGAGCCAGCCCTCCCAACCCGACATTTTGCCCGTTGGCAAAAGTAAACGGGAAGACAACGATATGGGGGGAGAATCATTTCAGTCAAGCATTCCAGAGGATTGTCTCCCCCTTCAGGGGACAGAGATTGGGACGTCTGAGCATTCCGCAACAGAGCTCGAACCTCTGTTTGTCGTCGATGGTAAGGTGGTTAGTCGCTCAGAACTCTTCGACGTAGATCCCGTAACGGCCCCGGAAGACAAACTTGCAAAACACCTGAATCTCGATCCCAAGGACATTGTCTCAGTCACCGTATTGAGGGGTACATCAGCCACCTCTGTCTGGGGTGAGCGGGGTAAGAATGGAGCCATTGAAATTACGACCATTCATGCTGCAGAAAAGCAAGATGAGACAGAGGAGGCCAAGACCAAATCGGACTTCTTACTGGAGGATATCGTAAAACGCATCCCTAATGCAAAGATTGGTGCAGATGGAAGTGTGTATGTGGATGGCAAGAAGGTGGAAAAACTGATAGTCAACGGCAAGGAGCAATTGGACGGCAACCAGTCGGCATCCGAGACAGAAGTACAACCAGTACTTCAAGACGAAGGCCAGATGACATACAGTCAATACGCTCGCTATCCTATGCAAGCCATAGAGAATGCCGTGCAAGGCAAGGTTATGGTTGATTTCTATGTCGAGACAGATGGTACTATATCCGATGTGAAGGCAAGCAAATATGATGGCCACTCTACAGCCAATCTGAGCGAACTGGTTATCATTACATACGGCAGTTCCTCCCAATCTGCAAAGAAAGAATTGTCGGAAGAGGAACAAAAAGGCAAAGAGGATGGGGTTCAGGCCCTGCTCTCAGAAAGTGAGAGAGTAGTCAAACTTACTTCGGGTAAATGGACCCCAGGATATAGCGAAGATGCCCAGGGCAACCGCACACCCAAACGCATGAAGATGTCGATGCCACTCAACTTCCGCTTTAATTAAAAGCCCCCCTCCCGTCCTCCCCGTAGGGAGGGGGTAGAATGGAGACTGCTAATCAAAGTCAAATCTCCGAATCTCCAAAACGGCTAAATTACAACTTTTATAAACAACTAAATATCAGCAAGAAATGAAAAAGGCATTATTTCTGGCCAGCCTGTGCTGTGCCCTTACTCTAAGTGCCCAAGAGACCGAGTACCCCAAGAAGGAGAGTC
>JAKSLO010000003.1 GCA_024401185.1 Bacteroidaceae bacterium
GTAAGATGCATTCAAGGAGCAGGACATTTACTTTTGACCGTCGTCAAAAGTAACTCCCTTAGCTTCCTAACTCCTTTATCTCCCTAATACTGAAGCATGTGAAGCTTGCGAAAGTTGAATTAATTATTCATTTGCTGTGCGAAGAATGAGGGTGGTGGCACCGATGGTGATGATGCTACCTTCTTCCAGTCGGATGCGATCTTGATCCTTCAGGATGTCGTTCATGTAGAATGTGCCGGTATTGCTGGGAGCATCGCGCAGGATGTATTGCAAGTCACCGCGCTTGTTGCGCTGTACACGAATGATGCAATGCTTGGTGTCCACGCTGGGATCGACCGTCTCGATGGGACAGTTAATGTTGTTGCCCAGCACCTTGCGGCCAAACACGTTGTCGCCCATGTGCAAGGGAATGACCTGCTTGAAATGGAAACAGTTCTCCACCACAATGATGCTGCCCTGCTCCTCGGCATTCTCCTGCTCATCGAGCACTTCCTCCTTCTGAGTGGAACGAAGCTTGCTCACACCCAGACGAATGGCAAACTGCTTTCTGCAATTCTCGCATTCGAATACCAACTGCTGTCCGTCTTGATATTTTGTTTCGTCAAACGTGATGAAACTCTCGCATTTAGGGCACCTTACTCTTTTCATTTCTCTAATTCAATAACCCAGGCACTGGCGAAGTCGGAATGCGTCTTTCGCATGTCCTTGAGGTGTGTGCGTGCATCATCCTTGGTGGCAAATCCGCCTACCACGACACGGCGCATGCTTCCCTTCTCAAACAGCGAGGCTTTAACGCCTTTCTTGCCTAAGTTGTCTATGTAGTTGAGGGCATTTGTCTTGGAAATGCTACTTGCCAGGACGATGAAGTAAGAACCCTTGCTGCTTGTTGCGATGCTCTGCTTGTCCACCTTGCTGGCTGCGTTAGTGGCCGTTGCGGTGCTCTGCTTCTCGGCCTTAGAGGGGGTGCTTACTGCCGTTTCCGTGGCAGGGTTGGCAGGGGCAGCTGTGGTGCTCGACTCCACCTCGGTTACCTTTGTATCCTCGGTAAAGTCGTAACCCTCGTTCAAAGCCGTCTGCGTGATGTCCACGAGTACAGCATCAAAAGAGTCGGTTTCCTCCACGATGGCATTCTCGGCAAGGGGAGATGTGCTCTCGGCCTTGGCTTGCACCATGTGAGGTTGCAGGAATGGCATGGATGCCTGTGTGCTGCCCAACTTGTTGGTAACCATGGTAGGCTTAACCACAAAGAAAAGAGCTATGGTGGCTGCAATGGCTGCCACATACCTCACGATGCTTTTGCGAACGCGGAAGGTGACATGCTCGTTGTCATGGCTTTCGGCTACCGTTACCTCCTCATCGATAACCTGTGGTTGTTCAACTTCTTTACTCTCGCCAGCCACAACCTCCTCGGTGGTTTCGGCTTGAGCTTCCTGCACCACTTCCACTTTCTCTTCTGCCTGAGGCACCTTTGTCTCTACAGGTTCGTGGGTGATGAAGGGCGCCTTCTCATCTTCCACTTCAACAGAATCTTGTAACCTATTGAAATGTATTGCGTCTAATCCATAATATGATGGGGTAGTGATGCCGCATTCGCATGAAGCCATAGTGACCTCTGCATCGTCTTCAAGAGAGAAGACACCGATGGAACCAAAGTCAACAGAACCCTCTGTAACAAGTGTCTTGTGGAACTCAGAAACCATCTCTTCGCAGCGTTTCAATGCCTCTTCGGGAGAGAGATTGTAAATATTTGCCAATGACTGAAGGAAAATCTCCTCGGGGTCGAAGTTGATGGCAGAGTTAAAATGTACGTTGCGTACGGGAGGGATGAAGAGGTTCTCTCCAGCAATCCATCTTGCGGGTGTCTGCATGGTGCGGAACTCGCCAAGAGTGGGTACTATCACAGTATCGTGTGACAGTAACAGGTATTCTATATGGATTGCCAATTCATTCATGCTGCAAAAGTACTATATTTTATTGGTTTGTCCTAACGATAGCACTTAAATATGATTTTTTTTAAGTGTTTGGATTACTTTTGTAGCTTTGAATTTGGTGGGTATTTGAAAATGGTTATTTTATAGAAGTAAAAAAGGCAGCATTTAAAGTACTGCCTTGAAATTGTATCTAATTACTGTATTTTAACAAATTGATATACAATGATATAATATCAGTAATTATCGTTTTGCTTTAATCTTGCTTGTCGGTGCTGGTAGGTTTTGCCACGGGCTTTTTTCTTCGCTTGCTCTTAGGCTTAGCGTCAGATTTTGGCTGGGCAGATTCTGTGGCTGAAGTCTTTGCAATAGGCTGTGCCACATGCTGTTGCTCTGCCTTCTCGCCCTTTTCCGCAGGAGTTTTTGAAGCCTTTCTTGGCTTCTTTTCGGCATTTTCTGCCTTAATGCTTTGCTTAGGGTGAGAGGCATTTTCTGCCTTGATGCCTTGTTTGGCACGAGAGGCTTTTTCTGTTTTTCCGCTATCCTTGGGGTGAGAGGCTTTTCCGTCCTTGCGCCCATGGGATTTGCCCTTGCCGTGGTTGCCCTTGGCACCACGTCTCGAATTACGATTGTCCTTGAAGCCTATCTTCTTGCCGGTGTATGCAGGTGCTTCGCCCAGTTCCTCGGGCATGGCACATTTTTCTACCTCCTTCTCCAGGAACGTCTCTATCTGCTTGAAGGCATACTGGTCTTTCTCGCTTACAAGCGTGATGGCAGCACCCTCAGAGCCAGCTCTGGCAGTTCGACCGATGCGGTGCACATAATCCTCTGCATCGTGTGGTACGTCGAAGTTGATGACAAGCTGTATGTCGTCGATGTCGATGCCTCTCGACACAATGTCGGTGGCTATGAGTATGTCAATCTTCTGAGCCTTGAAACGATACATCACGTCGTCGCGCTGACTCTGCTCAAGATCGCTGTGCATGGCTTCGCAACTATAGCCGCGACGCTTCAGGGTGATGGCAATGTCCTTCACCTTAAGCTTGGAACCTGCAAAGATGATGACGCGCTTGGGAGCCTTCTGCTTGAAGAGGTGCTCCAGGATGGGCAGTTTCTGTGGTTCGTAGCAAACGAATGCACTCTGGTGAATGCCTTCGGCAGGCTTTGATACGGCAAGTTTAACCTGCACAGGGTCGTTCAAGATATTCTGAGCCAGCTTGATGATGTCGTTGGGCATGGTGGCGCTGAACATGATGGTTTGGCGCTCCTTGGGCAGGTATTTGGCAATTGTCATGATGTCGTCGCAGAAGCCCATGTCGAGCATGCGGTCAGCTTCGTCGAGAATAAAAAACGAAACACGCGACAAGTCGATGTTGCCAAGACTCAGGTGACTGATGAGACGTCCGGGCGTGGCAATGAGCACGTCGGCACCCTTCTGCATCGCCTTCTTCTCCTGTTCGTATCTTATGCCATCGTTACCACCATACACGGCCACGCTGCTGATGCCAGGGGTGTAGTATGCAAATCCCTGCATGGCTTGGTCGATTTGTTGTGCAAGCTCGCGTGTAGGACTCATGATGATGCAGTTGATGGCATCCTTTGGAAAGCCGCCATCATCGAGCATGCTCAGCACCGGCAGCAAGTAGGCAGCTGTCTTTCCGGTACCGGTTTGTGCTACACCGATGATATCCCTGCCCTCAAGGATGGGGGGGATGGCATGCTCCTGAATGGGCGTGCAATCGGTGAAGTTCATATCGTCGAGTGCGTCAAGCACGTTGTCGTTGAGATCTAAGTCGTAAAAATCCATTAATATTAAATATGTAGTATGTAAGAACTAAGCACTATGAACTGTAAAGAACTATGCACTATGAACTATGCGCTATGAACTGTATTAGAACTACGCACTATGAACTATGCACTGTAAAAGAACTATGCACTGTAAAAGAACTAAGCACTATGAACTGTTTACGTCATCTTGGGGCTTTCTTATACAGATACGCCGCGATGATAGTGAATAATATGTTGGGCAGCCATGCAGCGAGTAGCGGAGGCATGCCGGCATTGATACTGAATGAGGATGTAATGGTTTGGAAGAGAATGTAGCCAGCACTCAATCCAAGACCAGTGCCCAGGGCAAGACCCATACCGTTCTTTCGCTTCTTGGCAGACAGCGTAAGGCCGATGGTGGCAAGTATGAAGCTGGCAAAAGGAGATGAGAAGCGTTTGTAGTATTCTATCTCGAACTGCGCACTTCGTCCGTTGCCTCGTATGCGTTGTTTCTCAATCTGGTCGAGCAGTTCCGCATTGGTCATCGCCTCCTCCATGTGCTTGGTAATCATGAAGTCGCGAGGTTCCATGATGATGACGGAGTCGAGCGATGGGTAGTGAGTGATAATCTCGCGGTTGGTGTGCATGTCGCGCACTGTGACATTATTTAGCTTCCAGTGGTAGCGCTCGTTGGAGATGGTGTCGTAGGTAAGGCTTGTGGCAGTAAGGTGCGACACCAGCTTCTTGTTGCGGAATTTGTCAAGGAAGAAGTGGTAACCCGTCTTGAAATTGTTGTCGTAGTGCTCAATGTAGGCAATAACACCCGTATCTACCTGCATCTGCACGTTGTCGGCATAAGTGGGGTCTTTCTTCTTTTTCTTATAGGAGTTTTCAAACTCAAGGCGACGAACGCTGCCTCGGGGAATGACTTCGCTACCCAGATAGAACGTAATGGCTGCGATGATGGCTGCCGAAATCATGTAGGGCCGCATGATGCGACTAAACTTCATACCCGCAGCTTGCATGGCAATAATCTCGCTGTTGCCTGCCAGTTTGGTGGTGAAGAAGATGACTGACAGGAAGATGAACAGGGCAGAGAAGAGGTTGGCGTAGTAGGGGATGAAGTTGAGGTAATAGACAAACAGGATGTCATGCAGCGTGGCATGGTTCTTGGTGAACTTGTCAATGTTGTCGTTGTAGTCGAATACTACGGCAATGGTAATAATAAGTATGATGGAGAAGAAATACGTACCCAGGAACTTGCCGATGATGTATCGGTCAAGTCGGTTGAGGAAAGGTATCTTGAAATTGAACTTCTTCATCGTGAATTATTTTAAAGTCTGTTGGTTACCTTCTTAATCATTTGGTTCTTCCATGCACGGAAATCGCCTGCTATGATGTGCTGACGTGCCTGTCCTACCAACCAGAGGTAGAAGGTGAGGTTGTGTATGCTGGCAATCTCCATGGCCAGAAGCTCCTGTGCCTTGAACAAGTGGTGCACGTAGGCCTTGCTGTAGAAAGTATCTACGCTGGCTGTACCGAAGGGGTCAAGGGGTGAGAAGTCGTCCTCCCACTTCTTGTTGCGCATGTTCATGATGCCCTCGGCGGTAAACAGCATGGCGTTGCGACCGTTACGGGTAGGCATCACGCAGTCGAACATGTCGATGCCGCGCTCAATGCCCTCCAGCAGGTTGGCAGGCGTTCCTACTCCCATCAGGTAGCGTGGCTTGTCCTTGGGCAGAATCTCGTTTACAACCTCAATCATCTCGTACATCACCTCGGCTGGTTCGCCTACAGCCAAACCGCCAATGGCATTTCCGTCGCACTCCTTGGATGCCACGAACTCAGCCGACTGGCGACGAAGCTCGGGGAAGGTGCAACCCTGTACGATAGGGAAGAGTGACTGCTGATAGCCGTACTTGGGCTCCGTCTCGTTGAACCTCTTGATGCAGCGATCGAGCCAGCGATGAGTCAATCCAAGGCTCTTCTTGGCATAGTCGAAGTCGCTTGTGCCTGGAGGGCATTCGTCAAGCGCCATCATGATGTCGGCACCGATGCTGCGCTCAATGTCCATCACTCCCTCGGGGGTGAAGAAATGCTTTGAACCGTCGATGTGACTTCTGAACTCACAGCCTTCCTCTTTCAGCTTACGGATGCCGGTGAGCGAAAACACCTGAAAACCACCACTGTCCGTGAGGATGGGACGATCCCAGCCATTGAACTTGTGCAAGCCACCAGCCTTCTCGAGCACCTGGGTGCCAGGACGCAGATAAAGATGGTAGGTGTTGCCCAGGATGATCTGTGCCTTCACCTCATCCTTCAGGTCGCGTTGCAGCACACCCTTTACCGTGCCCGCAGTTCCTACAGGCATGAAGATGGGCGTCTCGATGGTACCGTGATCGGTAGTCAGCAATCCCGCACGCGCATTGCTCTCGGCATCAGTATGTTGAAGTTGAAATTTCATCTGTCTCTGCGTTTACTTCTTTTCGGCTGGTTCGTCGTAGGTGAATTGTATGGGGTTGCTCACTTTCTCCTTGAGCAGTGCAAAGTCGAACACGTCCGATACATTCTCTACGTAATGGAAGGTGACTCCGTTCAGGTACATTTCGGGAATCTCCTCTATGTCTTTTCTGTTTTCGTTGCAAATCATGATGTCGGTGATGCCAGCACGCTTGGCAGCAAGAATCTTCTCCTTGATGCCACCCACGGGCAGAACCTTACCCCTGAGGGTAATCTCTCCCGTCATAGCCACACGCTGACGCACCTTGCGCTGGGTGAGGGCAGAAGCCAATGAGGTGGCCATGGTTACACCGGCAGAGGGGCCATCCTTGGGTACGGCACCTTCGGGCACGTGGATGTGGATGTTGTAGTTGTCGAAGATGCGCATGTCAAGGTTCAGCATGTCGGCATGAGCCTTGATGTACTCCAAAGCCAGAACGGCACTCTCCTTCATCACGTCGCCCAGATTACCGGTAAGGGTGAGCTTGCCGCCCTTGCCCTTGCTAAGGCTGGTTTCGATGAAGAGAATCTCGCCACCCACGCTTGTCCATGCCAATCCGGTCACCACGCCGGCATTGTCATTGCCCTGGTACTTGTCGCGGTTGTAAGGAGGCTTGCCCAGAAGGTCGGGCAGCATGTCGGGAGTGATGGTCTTGAATTCCATCTTCTCGTCGCGAGCACACATAAGGGCTATCTTTCTGAAAATCTTGCTGATTTGCTTCTCAAGGCCACGCACGCCACTTTCGCGTGTATAGTCCTCGATGATGCGTTCAAGGGCAGCCTTGTTGATCTTCAGGTCCTTTCGGTCAGCAAGACCGTTGTTCTCTTTCTCCTTGGGAACAAGGTGCTTGCGTGCTATCTCTATCTTCTCCTCGGTAATGTAGCCGCTCACCTCAATCAGTTCCATTCTGTCCAACAGGGGTTGGGGGATGGTGCTCACATTGTTGGCCGTAGCGATGAACATTACCTTTGACAGGTCGTAGTCGATGTCGAGGTAGTTGTCGTGGAACGTGGTGTTCTGCTCGGGATCCAATACCTCAAGCAATGCCGATGAGGGATCGCCCTGCATGGTGTTCTGCGTCACCTTGTCCACCTCGTCGAGTATGAATACGGGGTTGGAAGAACCTGCCTTGATAATATTCTTGATAATGCGTCCGGGCATGGCACCGACGTAGGTCTTGCGATGACCGCGAATCTCCGACTCGTCGTGCAAACCACCCAGTGATACGCGCACATACTTACGCTTCAAACTGCTGGCAATGCTCTTTCCCAATGATGTCTTACCCACTCCTGGAGGGCCATACAGACAGATGATGGGGCTTTTCAGGTCGCCACGCAGTTTCAGTACAGCCAGATGCTCCAGGATGCGCTCCTTCACCTTCTCCATGCCGTAATGGTCGCTGTTGAGCACTTTCTCGGCGGTGGAAAGCACGAGCTGATCCTTCGTATAGCTGTTCCAGGGCAGTTGCAGGATGGTTTGCAGGTAGGTGAGCTGCACGTTATAGTCGGGACTTGTGGGGTTGAGTCGCTCCAGCTTCTCTACCTCACGGGCAAAGATTTCATCCACCTCTTCCGACCAGTCCTTTTTGAGCGCCTTCTCGCGCAGCGACTGGCTGTCGCGCATAGAGTCAGAGGCATTGCCCAGCTCCTCCTGGATGTTGCGCATCTCCTGGTGAAGGAAATACTCGCGCTGCTGGTTGTTGAGGTCGGATTGTGTCTTTTGCTTCAACTGGTTGCGTATGTTGCTGAAGTTCAGTTCGCGGTTGATGATGCGCATCGTCTTCAGCGTGCGTTCCATGATGCTTGACTCATAGAGCAATTCAATCTTCTCGATGGTCTTGAAGGGGAAGCAGCTGCACACGAAGTGCATGTAGAACAAGTCGTTTCGTATGTTCTTGATGGCATACAGAGCGTCTCTGCCCATTTCGTCCGTCTCTTCCATCAAGCTTTCAGCATGTTTGCGGAAGTCGGTCATCAGCATGTCAAAATCAACGGATTCTGACTTTCTGGGCATCTTTTCGATTGCCTTCCTGACGCTGGCATACGTGATGGTTTGCTTGTCCAGGGTGGCTAAAAGCTTAATACGGCAAAGTCCCTGCAGTATCACGGTTTGTGTCTTGTTGGGCATCTCAATGGTGCGCATTACGCGTGCCACCACACCCATCTTGTACAAGTCGCTGATATCAGGGCTCTCAATGTCGGATGCCTTCTGGCAGAAGACGGCAACAAATCCGTTTGACCTTTCGGCTTGCTGCACTACCCTCAGGGATGACTTGCGAGTGATGCTTACGGGAATCATCACGCTGGGGAAGAGTACCATGTTGCGAAGTGGCAGCAAAGGCATCTCGTCAGGGAAATCTACGTCTGTAAAAGTTGCGAAGTCACCATCGAAGTCGGCCACGAAGTTGACGTTCATGTTATTGTCTTTATCGCTCATTTTTTTTGCTTTATATGAGTGTATTTGCTATTCGTTAGATTTTGCTAAGTGCAAAAACGGCTGCAAAGGTAGCGAAAAATATCGAATTTTAAAGGTTACTAAGGTATAAATTTCGTGAATAAATCTTAATTATTATTGTTTGTATGCGTATTCGCGCGTGATATTTTATGTTTTTGTACTTTTGTGACGCTTTTTTAACAGATTTATTGTTTTGGCAAGTACGTATTTTGACTTTAAGAAGTTTCGCGTGTACCACGACCGGTGCGCACAAAAGGTGGGCACCGATGGGGTAGTGCTTGGTGCCTGGGTGAACATAGAGGGTGCCAGGAGAATACTTGATATTGGTACGGGTAGCGGATTGATAGCGTTGATGGTGGCACAGCGTGAAGAGGATGCCACCGTCTATGGCGTGGATATTGACGAGAATGCCGTGGGACAAGCTCGCGAGAATGTGGCAGCAAGTCCTTTTGCAGGCAGGGTACAGATAGTGCACTATGATGTAAGGGAATTTGCAGAGCATTCCATGGAGCCGTTCGACCATATTATCTGCAATCCGCCCTTCTATACCGAAGACACCTTGCCACCCGATGCCACCAGGGCCTTGGCGCGTAATGCCTCGTTGCTGCCCTTCGAGGACTTGGTGGATGCTGCCTCACGTATGCTGGGCGAGGAAGGGTGTTTCAGCGTGATGCTGCCCATGTCATGCCGCGACTACTTCACGGTGCTGTGCGAGGCAAGTTCCATGCACCTTATCCGCCAGTGTACCGTTCAAACCGTACAGCGAAAAGCCCCCAAGCGCGTATTGATAACCTACTCTAAGAAGAGAGTGGAAAATGTTTTGAAAGAATCACTTATACTACAGGACGGAAACGAAAAGAGCGAGGCATACAAATACCTCGCCCGTGATTTCTATCTCTAAGTATATTTGGGGTTTACAACTGGTTCTTCTTAGGTGTACCCACCACCATCTTGATGCCACCAGCCACGGCTTCCAGTACCACGTCCTTAGGACCATCTGCAGGGTCGCCATCCCATTGTATGGGACCTTCCTTCTCTCTGTGGATGGTGATTCGACTGCACTTAACCATTTCCACTTTCTTACTGTGGTCGATGGTGGCTGTAGCCAGACGAATGCCTACCAAAGGGGAGGTGAGTTTGTTGAATACTGTCCAAATATTTACATCAAGCTTACCGTCGCAGACAGAAGCCTTGGGGGCAATGAAGAAGTCGTTGCCATACTGTGCGGCATTGGCTCCTGTAACGAGCCAGCACTTCTTGTGCTCGGTTCTGCCCTCGTCCTCAATGTCAATGTCGTAGGTCTCACCCTTGTACTTCAAGCCCACGCCAATGGTGGTTTTAAGATAGGTGGGTAATCCTCTTTTGCCGGCATGTGCAAAGGTGTAGCTTACCTGTGCATCGAATCCCACTCCTGCCGTGCAGAAGAAGGGGTGACCGCAAATCTTGCCATAGTCGCATTGGCGGATATCCATCTTTTTGAGGGTATCGAGTGCCTTCTCTGCCTTCATGGGCAAACCAATGTGACGAGCCAAACCATTGCCGCTGCCACAGGGGATGATGCCTAATGCCGTTTCGGTATGCACGATGCCTCGTGCCACCTCGTTCACGGTGCCATCGCCACCCACGGCGACAGCTACCAAGGCACCCTCCCTGGCTGCCTCCTGTGCCAGTTCCTCGGCATGGCCAGCTCGCTCGGTATGCTTTATTTCATATTCATACTCGCTGCCGTCGAAGTATTGGGGGATGAGGTCAAGGATGCGTTGCTTGCTTTTGGTTCCTGAAATAGGGTTGACTATAAATACTAATTTCATTTTGTTCAAGTTTTCAAAAAATTGTTGTAAGGCGAATGCTGAGTGCATGCTCTAAAATTGGCTGCAAAGTTACTAAAAAAGACGTTATTCGGCATGATTTTACTTTAATAAAAGCCATAAATGATAGATTTTGTACAAAAAATGTACTTGCTTATTCCTTTTTTTTGTATCTTTGCCGAGAAATAAATGACAATCGAATAAAAACGATATAATTTTTCATACAATAATATGGGACTTTTAGATGAGAAACTTGCGAAACATCCTTTTTTTAGTTTAGCAAAGCAAGTAAAGGAACAGGGCATTTATCCCTATTTTCGTGAGATTGAAGGAAAACAAGGAACAGAAGTAGAAATGGGTGGACATCACGTGCTGATGTTCGGTTCGAACGCTTACACCGGTTTGACAGGTGATGAGCGCATTATTGAGGCTGGCTGCAAGGCTATGAGACAGTATGGTAGCGGTTGCGCAGGTAGCCGTTTCCTCAATGGTACCCTCGACATTCATGTTCAGTTGGAGAAAGAGTTGGCCGAGTATGTAGGTAAGGATGATGCATTGTGCTTCTCTACTGGCTTTACTGTAAATAGTGGTGTCATTCCCCAGCTGGTAGGCAAGGACGATTACATTATCTGTGATGACCGCGACCATGCAAGTATTATTGATGGACGTCGTTTGTCGTTTGCCACCCAGTTGCACTACAAGCACAACGACATGGCCGACCTGGAGCGTGTGCTGCAGCGTTGCGAACCCGACAAGGTGAAGCTCATCGTTGTGGATGGTGTATTCTCTATGGAGGGTGACCTTTGTAACTTGCCCGAGATCGTTAAGCTGAAGCATAAGTACAATGCCTCAATCATGGTGGACGAAGCTCATGGCTTGGGTGTGTTTGGCCGTCAGGGACGCGGTGTTTGCGACCACTTTGGCTTGACCGACGAGGTTGACCTTATCATGGGTACCTTCTCTAAGTCATTGGCAAGTATTGGTGGTTTTATTGCTGCTAATCAAACCATTATCGATTCTTTGCGCCATACGGCTCGTACCTATATCTTCTCTGCAAGCTGTACGCCTGCTGCTACGGCAGCTGCTCGTGAGGCTTTGCAGATTATCAAGAATGAACCCGAGCGCCTGGAGGCTTTGTGGGACGTGACCAACTATGCCCTGAAGCGTTTCAAGGAAGAAGGCTTTGAGATTGGTGAGACGGAGAGTCCTATCATACCTCTTTATGTACGCGACCTTGAGAAGACCTTTATCGTTGTGGCTCGTGCTTTCGAGGAGGGTGTTTTCATCAACCCCGTAATTCCTCCTGCATGTGCTCCTTCCGACACACTTGTTCGCTATGCCTTGATGGCTACTCACACTCACGAGCAGGTTGATCGTTCGGTTGTCATCCTGAAGAAGGTCTTCCAGGAGCTGGGTGTAATCAAGTAGAATGTGATGTTTAATTCACTGATATTTTTATGTTTTGGGACGGGGGGAGCTGCAGTGATGCAGGTCCCCCTTTTTTTCGTTGTTCCCCCGAGGTTCCCCTGATGTTCCTACACAAATCCGTGTAGAATTGTGTGCGCACTACGGGGGATCTACGTGTAAACCTCGAACAATTCACGTTAACGTGCCTGCTTCTACTGCAATCCGTGCGTGTAAACGGTTGTTTGGGGAGGGTAATAGGGGAGAGATTGACAGATTTTTGTTAAAATAATACCTTTTTATCCGAAAACACGATATTTTGTGTTTATCTTTTTTGTTTTGTGTTTATTATTTTGTAACTTTGCGTAGCAAATGCGATAATAGCTCAGTTGGTAGAGCATTGGCTTCCCAAGCCGAGGGTCGCGGGTTCGAGTCCCGTTTATCGCTCCAGTTAACCTTTTTGATTAAGGATGTTTCGTAAGAGCACTCCAAAAATCATCAAAACGACTTTTTAAGGAACAAACAAAGCCAGAACGGATGGTTGAGACTATCAGGCATCAAGGAAAAATAGAAGGCATAGCCGACGGTATTGTTAAGGTAAGAATCTTGCAGTCGTCGGCTTGTAGTGGTTGTAGCGCAGCCAAGTTGTGCCAGTCGAGCGAGACGAAGGAGAAATTCGTAGATGTGCGGGTTGCCGATGTCTCATCGTATCAGGTGGGTGACAACGTGGTGCTTTGTGGTTCGCTCACCCAGGGGCTTAAGGCAACATGGTGGGCTTACGCGCTGCCTCTGCTGCTTGTCATCTCTTCGGTGGTCGTGGCATTCAACCTCACGCAGAGTGACGGAATAGCAGCTGCGGTGGCTCTCTTGGTGCTTGTGGCTTATTATGGTGGCATGTATGCCATGCGCTCCAAGTTTGAGAAGCGTTTTTCTTTTACCATTGAATGACGATTGGTTGGATGAAAACACGCTAATGAAAAAAGTACTTTTGAAACTACCGATACTAACAATAATTGAATAGAAATAATAACTTAATAAAATTAAAACAACATGAATGTAATTCTGATTGCAGTAATCGTTCTGGGTGGCATCGGCTTGATATCAGCGCTGATATTGTACGTTGCCTCGAAGAAGTTTGCTGTTCATGAAGATCCACGCATTGCACAGGTTTCTGAGGTGTTGCCACAGGCAAACTGTGGTGGTTGCGGTTACCCTGGTTGTAGCGGTTTTGCTACGGCTTGTGTGAAGGCAGCCGATGGTGGTTCTTTGGGCGATTTGAATTGTGCTCCTGGAGGCAAGGCCGTTATGGAGAAAGTGGCTGGCATTCTTGGCCTTCAGGCAGGAGAAGCTGCTCCCAAGGTGGCTGTGGTTCGTTGTAACGGTACCTGCGAGGCGCGTCCCCGCGTGGTAGAGTTCAACGGTGCTTCAAGCTGTAAGATCCAGCAGATGACCGGTATGGGCGAAACCATGTGCGGTTATGGATGCCTGGGTGGTGGCGACTGTGTGAGCGCCTGTCTCTTTGCTGCCATCACCGTCAATCCTCAGACAGGTCTTGCCGAGGTGGACGAGAGTAAGTGTACCGCTTGTGGAGCCTGCGCAAAGGCTTGTCCCCGTGGCATCATCGAAATTCGTCCTGCTGGTCCTAAGGGACGTCGCATGGTGGTTCTCTGCAACAACAAGGACAAGGGTGCTGTGGCCAACAAGGCTTGTAAGTCTGCTTGTATCGGCTGTGGCAAGTGCGTGAAGACTTGCGATAAGTTCGAAGCCATCACCCTGGAGAACAACCTGGCATGGATCGACCCAGAGAAGTGCAAGATGTGCCGTAAGTGTGAAGAGGCTTGTCCCAAGGGTGCTATCCGTGGTTTCAACTTCCCTCCCCGCAAGCCTAAGGCAGAGACAGCCGACAACGCTCAGCAGGCAGCAGCTCCTAAGGCTGAAGCACCTGTAGCAGCTAAGGCAGAGACACCTGCAACAGAAGTTAAACAAGATTAAAGAACAGTAAGCAGATATGAAGACTTTTAGATTAGGCGGTGTACATCCCGCAGAAAACAAACTGTCTGCTGGCAGCCCTATTCGTGAGGCCGCTCTGCCTAAGCAGGCTGTTTTCAGTATGTTCCAGCACATTGGTGCTCCTGCCAAGCCTGTGGTTCAGAAGGGCGACGTGGTCAAGGTAGGTACACTTCTGGGTGAAGCTGGAGGTTTTGTAAGTGCTCCCATCTACAGTTCAGTAAGTGGTAAGGTGGCAAAGGTAGATGCTGCTCTCGATGCCAGTGGTACTCGCCGCTTGGCAGTGTATGTGGATGTAGAGGGTGATGAGTGGGAAGAGTCAATCGACCGCTCTACCGAACTTGTAAAGCTTAGCGAGCGTCCCGAACTGGATGCCAAGACCATCGTAGAGAAAATCAAGAACGCTGGTATCGTAGGTATGGGCGGTGCAACCTTCCCCTGCCACGTCAAGCTTTGTCCTCCTCCCGGATGCAAGGCAGAGTGCGTTATCATCAACGCTGTAGAGTGTGAGCCCTATCTTACTGCTGACCATCGTCTTATGCTTGAGCATGCCGACGAGATTCTGGAAGGTGTGGAGCTGATTATGAAGGCTGTGGACGTTACTCGTGGCTACGTGGGCATTGAGAACAATAAGCCTGATGCCATTGCCCTGATGCAGGAGAAGGCTCAGAGCCATCCCAATATTGAGATTGTACCCTTGAAGGTGAAATATCCTCAGGGTGGTGAGAAGCAGCTCATCGATGCTGTCATCGGTCGTCAGGTTCCTGCTCCTCCTGCCATCCCCATCAACGTGGGTGCTGTGGTGCAGAATGTTGGTACGGCTTTCGCCATCTATCAGGCAGTCATGAAGAACAAGCCTCTTATCGACCGTGTGATTACCGTCACAGGTAAGAGCGTGAAGAATCCTTCGAATCTGATGGCCCGTCTGGGTACTCCCTTCCAGCAGCTTATTGATGAGTGTGGTGGATTGCCCGAAGATACTGGCAAGATCATTGGCGGTGGTCCTATGATGGGTAAGGCACTCATGTCGCTTGAGGTTCCCATGACCAAGGGTTCGAGCGGCTTGCTCATCATGAATAAGAAGGAGGCTCGTCGTAGTGAACCCGATCCCTGTATCCGTTGCGCCAAGTGTGTGAGCGCTTGTCCTATGGGACTTGAACCTTATCTCCTGGCTTCGGTAAGTGCACAGCACGATTGGGAGACAGCCGAGAATAACGATATCGTAAGTTGCATCGAGTGCGGTAGCTGCCAGTTCACCTGTCCCAGCCGTCGTCCTTTGCTCGACAATATTCGTTTGGGCAAGTCAACCGTGATGGGCATCATTCGCAGTAGAGCAGCTGCGGCTAAGAAGTAATTTTGCCTTTTCTCTCACTAAAGAAATAAGGTGTTAGAAATACTCGAGATTATTTATATATATAATAATGTATTAAAACAACTCCCCTAACACATCTTGGCCTTCCGAACGAGGAGGGTAGGATGGGGGTCAGTATTCTATGAGTAAATTAATTGTTTCACTATCACCCCATGTTCACGGAGGCGACTCTGTGCAGAAGAACATGTATGGTGTTTGCATCGCATTGGTTCCTGCTTTGTTGGCCAGCCTTTGGTTCTTTGGCCTTGGAGCAGCCATTGTGCTTGCCACTTCGGTGCTGGCTTGCGTGTTTTTTGAGTGGGCCATTGCCAAATTCTTGCTCAAGACCAATCGTTGTACCATTTGCGATGGTTCTGCCATCCTCACCGGTTTGCTTCTTGGTTTCAACCTTCCCAGTAATCTTCCTATCTGGATTATCATTATTGGTGCTCTTGTAGCGATTGGCGTAGGTAAGATGACTTTCGGCGGTTTGGGTTGCAATCCTTTCAACCCTGCATTGGTAGGTCGTGTGTTCCTTTTGATTTCATTCCCTGTGCAGATGACCAGCTGGCCCGTTCCCGGTCAGCTTACAGCAGTAGGTGCTGATGCCGTTACTGGTGCAACTCCTCTTGCTTTGATTAGTGCAGGTCAGCTTGACAAGCTCCCTGAAACTACCGATCTGCTGTTTGGTCAGGTAGGTGGTTCTCTGGGTGAGGTAAGTGCCTTGGCACTCTTGCTCGGTTTGGCTTTCATGCTTTGGCGTAAGATCATTACATGGCACATTCCCGTGAGCATCCTGGGTACTGTGGCTGTCTTTACCGGCATCCTCTACCTTATCGACCCCACTACATTTGTCAATCCTTTGACTCATCTGCTGACGGGTGGTATGATGCTCGGTGCCTGCTACATGGCAACCGACTATGTGACCTCGCCTATGACGAAGAAGGGTCAGATTATCTATAGTATCTGCATCGGTTTCCTCACCGTTGTCATCCGTCTCTGGGGTGCTTACCCTGAGGGTATGTCGTTCGCTATTCTCATCATGAATGCTTTTACTCCTCTTATTAATACTTATTGCAAACCCAAGCGCTTTGGCGAAGTGGTTAGAAAGGAGGCTGCAAAATGAAAAAGTTGAAGTCAACATGGTATAACATGGCCATTGTGCTGACGCTGATAGCCGTCATCGCAGGTGGTTTGCTGGCATACGTAAACAGCATTACCGAAGGCCCTATTGCTGAGATCAATCAGAAGAATGAGGACCAGGCAAAGAAAGATGTGCTTTGTACCGACGAAATTGAGATTCTCAATGAGACAACCATCAACCTTGATGGTAAGGAATTTATTGTGTACAACGCTGGCGAGAAGGGTTGTGCGGTAAAGGCCGTTGACCCTAATAATGCAAGTTTTGGTGGTGACCTGACCATCATGGTAGGTTTTGACCCCGATGGCAACGTTCTCGGTTATAGCATTCTCAATACCAACGAAACTCCCGGTTTGGGTGCCAAGGCTGCCGACTGGTTCCAGAAGGACGGAAAGGGTAGCATCATAGGCATGAACCCTGGCGCAAAGGAACTTACTGTCAGGAAGGATGGTGGCGATGTAGATGCTATTACTGCAAGTACTATTACCTCACGCTCATTCCTACGTGCGGTGAACGCAGCTTACGATGCTTATCGTCAATCGTTGGGTCGTGGCCCTATACCCGCTCCCGACACACAGACAGGTGCTACCCAGCAGGCAAGTGCCAACGAGGTAGTGGAAGTCGTGGAAGAGGTTGTGGATTCAGTTGAACTTAACTAATAAGGAGGAAACAATATGAACTACTTGAAAGTATTATTAAATGGTATCGTCAAGGAGAATCCTACCTTCGTACTCCTCCTTGGTATGTGTCCCACTCTGGGTACAACGAGTAGCGCGTTGAATGGTATGTCAATGGGTTTGGCTACCATGGCCGTGCTGATTTGCTCTAACTTTGTAATCTCACTCGTCAAGAATGTCATTCCCGACATGGTGCGTATTCCTTCGTTCATCGTGGTAATCGCATCGTTGGTGACAGTATTGCAGATGCTCATCAAGGCTTATGCACCCGACATCGACAAGAGCCTGGGTCTTTTCATCCCTCTTATTGTGGTGAACTGTATCATTCTGGGTCGTGCCGAGGCATTCGCAGCCAAGAACAATCCTGTAGCCAGCATCTTTGATGGTATTGGTATGGGTCTTGGTTTCTCAATTGCCCTCACTCTTCTGGGTGCAGTTCGTGAGATTCTGGGTACCGGTCATGTGTTTGGCGTTGAACTCTTCAGTGACAGCTATGGTGCCTTGATCTTCGTACTCGCTCCTGGTGCATTCATTGCCCTGGGTTATCTTATTGCGATTATCAACAAGATTAAAAACTGATTTAATTTCGCAACATTATGGGTTACATATTAATATTTATTACCGCCATCTTCGTTAACAACGTTGTCTTGTCTCAGTTCCTGGGCATTTGCCCCTTCCTGGGCGTAAGTAAGAAGGTTGAGACGGCTTCGGGTATGGCGGCTGCGGTAGCTTTCGTGTTGACGATTGCAACCATTGTGACTTACCTCATCCAGATTTACCTGCTTGAGCCTTTCCATTTGGCATATTTGCAAACCATTGCCTTCATCTTGGTGATTGCAGCCCTTGTGCAGATGGTTGAGATTGTGTTAAAGAAAGTGAGCCCCAGCCTTTATCAGGCATTGGGTGTTTTCCTTCCCCTCATCACCACCAACTGCTGTATTCTGGGTGTAGCCATTCAGGTGGCAAGTGGTACTTATGCAGCTCCCGGTCTTGAACATAATTTACTTACCGGTATCGTCTATGCTGTCAGCACGGCATTGGGTTTCGGTTTGGCACTTATCGTATTTGCCGGCATTCGCGAACAATTGGCTCGTGTAGCAGTACCCAAGGGTGTGCAGGGCATGAGTATTGCGTTGATTACTGCAGGTTTGTTGGCAATGGCCTTCATGGGCTTTAGTGGTGTCAATAATGGTTTGCAGAAGCTTTTTGGCATCTAAATTGCAAGATTTATGCAGTAAATAGCTTGCTGATAATTGAAAATAGGACATTTGAAGTAGTAGAATTATATATTTATAATTAAAGTGGCTTTTCGTACTTTCTCGAATTCTTAATAATCAATTAAAAGTATAAATTTAGCTTGTATTTACGCATATTTTCGTCAAAAAATGGCTTACTTATCGTCATTTTCAATAAAAAATGGAGGGTTTTGAAAAAAACTCTCCATTTTTCTTGCACAATATTTAAAAAAGATTTAACTTTGCACAAAGCAATTAAGAAAACATCGTCATGAAAGAAACTATCTTGGTTACCGGAGGAACTGGTTTTATCGGATCTCATACAACTGTTGAATTACAGAATGCTGGATATGATGTTGTCATTGTTGACAATCTTTCAAACTCAAGCGTTGATGTATTGGATGGTATTGAGAAGATTACTGGCATTCGTCCTGCATTCGAAAAGGTGGATCTTCGTGATTATGATGCTACAGAATCTGTATTCAAGAAATATCCTACCATTAAGGGTATAATCCACTTCGCTGCAAGTAAGGCTGTAGGTGAGAGCGTAGAGAAACCTTTGCTTTATTATCGTAACAATATAATAAGTTTGGTTAATCTGCTTGAGTTGATGCCTAAGTATGATGTTAAGGGTATTATTTTCTCTTCAAGTTGTACCGTTTATGGTCAGCCAAGTGCAGAAAACTTGCCTGTAACTGAGGATGCTCCCATCCAGAAGGCCATGTCACCCTATGGTAACACAAAGCAGGTAAACGAGGAGATTATCCAGGATTACATTCATTCTGGTGCTAACATCAAGAGTGTTATTCTTAGATACTTCAATCCCATTGGTGCACATCCCACCGCTTACATTGGTGAATTGCCAAATGGTGTGCCCATGAATTTGATTCCTTTTGTTACCCAAACTGCTATTGGTATCCGCAAGGAACTTAAGATTTTTGGTAACGATTACAATACACCCGATGGAACATGTATCCGTGATTACATCTATGTAGTGGATTTGGCCGTCGCTCATGTAAAAGCTATGGAGCGTGTGTTGGAAAAGGAAACTGATCCTGTTGAGATTTTCAACATTGGTACTGGTAATGGTCTTTCAACCCTTGAAGTAATTCAGGGCTTCGAAAAAGCAACTGGTGTGAAATTGCCCTGGAGCTATGCTCCTCGTCGCGAAGGCGATATCGAGAAGGTTTGGGGTAATGTTGACAAGGCCAACAAGGTTTTAGGCTGGAAAGCTGATACTCCATTGGAGGAAGTACTTGCTTCTGCATGGAAGTGGCAATGTGCTCTCCGCGAAAGGGGTATAATGTAAAATTGAATAAGTTTTTGTTATCCTGATATTTGTTAGCTTGGTGGGCGCCAAAGGTCCGGTGTGAATCGTACCCTCGCTGCTTCTAAAGCAACACTAAGTTAATCGTGTTTTATTTTGTGTTTGTGTAAGTTGTCCTTCGACGCGAGTTGAGGGACAATTTTTTTGTAATAAATACAACATTGCTATCTCGATACGCATACAAATACGATGTTATTTTAATCAATATAAGATCTAAAGATTTCGAGTTTTCGAAAACTCAATCATTAATTTCTACTATCCTTTGGCTTCTGAGTTCATAATGGTAACATTGTGTATATGTGACCGACTTCATTTCCAAGCCACTTATTTTCTCATTATCATGGATGAACAAAAAAAAGAAGTAGGTTTTGCCTACTTCTCTTTATTCTTATTTTTCCTGTTTTTAATCATTTGCTTGATTACATCACTAATCTTCACTCCCCATTTCACACCCTGAATGATTTGTGAGCCACGGTTTATGAGTAAGTTAACCATGCCCCATTTAGTGGTGATTGGCTGAGGTTGAGTGAGCGACTCATAAACTTGTTTCATCCTTTTTTTGGATTTATCAAGCTGTTTCTTGGTGTGTTGTCGCTTATACTCCAACCATTGCAACTCGTCCATAGGCCTGAAACGATGAGTCTTTTCATTCAATCGACGGTTGATGAGCTCGTCGATGCGCTGTTGTTCAGTCTTCATCTTCGTCGTCTTCTTTTTCGTCTTGAATAAAAATGTCCGTCATCATTCGCGCAAGAGGAAGGATGACCCAACGTCTTCTGTTGCAATAAAACACGATTAACAGGAGCAGCAAGAACAAGGCATACAAAGCATAGCACAATGCCATGTTGTTGATGATTGACCCCAACCAATGTACTAATGCCATTCCAGCAAATACAAATATAATCAGAGCCAGTAGTGCAACGACTGCTGCAATGGCAATCTTACTGATCAATTTTGTTAGTTGCTCAGCAGCCGAATACCGTAAGTATTGCTTTTGCAAGCCATAATACTTCTTGGCTTCATTGAAAAGTCCTGCAAAGCTTGCCTGAGATTCTTTTTCGTTTTGCATTTTCTTGAGATGGTTTGGGTTCATTTAGCCAACATTTCTTCCAAGGAATGATTACTGGCTATAGTAGAGTGGGGCGTTTATCCCAACTGTTATTCTTCTTCCGTCTGAATCTCTTCTGCGATCTCATCTACGAGATTATCCATCTCTTTATGATTGAGGCGAATACCACGCTTTCTGAGCGATTCCATAATCTTCTTACGCAAATCAGAACCCTTTTGAGGAGCGAAAAGCAAACCTGCTGCAGCACCAACAATTGCTCCACCTACAAATGCTGCGATAACATTAAAATTCTTCATGATAACACTTGTTTTTTGTTTGTTTGTACACAAAGTTACTTGTTTTTTCTTAATATACAAAGAAGTTTCGTATTTTTTAACTTTTTTTTTATGCAATACACTTTTGTTATTCGTGAAAAATGAGTAACTTTGCACAAAATAAACTAATAACTAAAAACTTGGATTATGAAGAAAATTTTCTTTATGGCTATTGCTTTGACAGCTGCTTTTACATTTACATCATGTAGAAGTAGTGAAAGTGCTTATAAGAAGGCATACGAGAAGGCACAAGCCGCTCAGAACACTAACCAACAGTACACACAGAATAATGCTCAATACAATTATAGTGCACAGCAAACCACTCCTGTTGAGGTGACTCCTGTGACTCCTACTACAACTTATACTACTCCTACCACTACGGTAAATACTACTCCCACCACTCAGCCAGTTCAGAGTCAGCAGCCTAAGACTGACTATTCTAACGTGACTGTTCGTACTGAGAAGGTAACTGTGGTAAGCGGTAACAACCTTAAGGATTACAGTGTAGTTGTAGGTAGCTTTAGTGTAAAAGCTAATGCTGATGCTCTGAAGACCAAGTTGAGTAATGCAGGCTTTTCTTCACGTGTTATCAAGGCTCAGGTAAACGGTGCCGACTGGTATCGTGTAGTTGCAGCAAGCTATGACACAAAGGACGAGGCAGCTGCATTCCGTGCTTCACAGCAGGGCACTTATCCTGACGCTTGGTTGCTCTACGCAAAATAAATAATTCGTTAAGTCATTATATTTGGAGTTAGCGCCGGCGTGCTAACTCCTTTTTATTACCAAAACGTGTCAAGATTACTATCCATTGATTATGGCGCTAAGCGTACTGGCTTGGCTGTTACCGATCCGGCTCAGATTGTGCCCGGAGGACTTTGCACGGTTCTGACGAAAGACCTGTTGAAGTTTCTACTCGATTATGTGAAACGTGAACCAGTTGAGCGCTTTATTGTGGGGTTGCCCAAACAGACAAACGGGCAAGATAGCGAGAATCTTAATCGGGTGAGAAGCTTTGTAGGACAGTTGCAAAAAGCATTACCAGACATTCCTGTTACCTGGTACGATGAGCGTTACACGAGTGTGATGGCGCATCAAACCATGCTTGATGCAGGATTGGGAAAGAAGGCTCGCCAAAACAAAGCGCTTGTAGATGAGATCAGCGCTACCATCATTCTAAGAGATTATATGGATAGTATAAAGTTTAAGTTTTAAGTGCTTAATTTATAATTTTATATACATTTATAATTTTTATAAATTCATTTCGAGTTTAGATGTTATTTTGATTGATAAATTGACTATACAGATTACTTTCATTTTGCTTTCTGTATTTTCATCACAAAAAAAAAATATAATAAATGATTTTACCTATTTATACTTTCGGTCAGCCAGTTCTTCGTAAGATGGCAGAGGATATCACAAAGGATTATCCTGAGTTGGATAAACTTATACAAGACATGTACGACACGCTCGATAAGAGTGAGGGTATCGGTTTGGCTGCCCCTCAGATAGGTCTTGCCATCCGTCTTGTAGTGATTAACCTTGACCTCATTAGCGAAGACTTTCCTGAGTACAAAGGATTTATTCACACCTTCATCAATCCTCATATCCTGGAGTATGACGACACAGAGAAAGACAGTTCGGAGGAAGGTTGCCTCTCTCTGCCCGGTATTCATGAGAAAGTAGTTCGTCCTACACGTATCCGTGTGCAGTATCTCGATGAAGAGTTTAATGCACATGATGAGTGGGTAGGTGGTTATTTGGCTCGCGTGATGCAGCATGAGTTTGATCATCTCGATGGTAAGGTGTTTACAGATCACCTCACTGGCTTACGTAAATCGCTTGTCAAAGGAAAGCTTAACCAATTGCTGAAGGGTAATTTCAGTTGTGCCTATAAGGTAAAGGTAAAGCGTTAACCGCTGGCATATCCTTTTGCATTGAGTATCATGAAACAAATGCTGAATCGTACATTCTGCCTCCTTGTCTTGATGGCATCCTTGTGTATGCCCGTCAAGGCACAGTTTAATGCCGAGAGGGTGTTGCTGATGGGGCGTAATGCCTTGTACTATGAGGATTATGTACTCAGCATTCAGCGTTTTAACATGGTCATCAATGCAAAGCCCAATATGGCAGAAGCCTATTTCTATCGTGCCCTGGCTAAGTTCTACCTTGAGGATTATGCAGGTGCTGAGGGAGATTGTTCTTCCGCCATCAGTCGGAATCCGTATGCTGATAACTATTATGTTCTCAGAGGACTTTGTCGCATACACTTGAATCATTTTGACATGGCTGAGGCAGATTATGCCAAAGCCATAGAACAGAATCCCATGGAGAGTGGTTATTGGCATAACATGGTGCTGTGCCAGATAGAACAGGATGCTTATACGCAAGCCGACTCTTGTCTGGAGATAATGATTCGTAAATGGCCCAAGAACAGCAGTCACTACACGATGCGTGCCCAGGTCAAGATGGCTGAGAAGGATTCCTTGCAAGCTGAGCAATGGATTGACAAGGCACTTGACATTAACAACTTCGATGGTAATGCATTAAGCCTCAAGGCCATGTTTCTTTTGCAACGTAATGACTACGCAGAGGGAGAAACCATGCTTGACAAAGCTATAGTTCAGTTGCCTCGTAATGCAGACCTCTACATCAATCGTGCCTTAGCGCGTTATAATCAAGAGAATCTTAGAGGTGCCATGAACGACTATGATGCTGCCCTTGAACTGAATGAGAACAGTTTCCTGGGTCATTTCAACCGTGGACTTCTCCGTGCTCAGGTAGGTGATGATAATCGTGCCATCGAGGACTTTGATTTTGTTATCAAGCGAGATTCTGATAATTACATCGCGATATACAACCGTGCCCTCCTTTTGAACAATGTGGGTGACTACAAAGGAGCATTGCGCGACCTAAGCACCTTGCTGAAGGAGTATCCCGAGTTCTGGGATGGTTACTCTATGCGTGCCCAGATACGGCGTAGGATAGGAGACACCTATGGCGCAGAGCGTGACGAGTTTAAGGTGATGAAGGCCCGTATTGAAGGTACTTCTCACAAGAAAAAATCCACCAAGAAGACACGAAAGGTTGATGATAATAATCTGGATGACTACAACAAGCTTGTAGAGGATGATTCTCAGGAAGTTGTGCAGGAATATGCCTCTGCTTATCGTGGCAAGGTGCAAGATAAGTCATCTTCGCTTACCCCTATGCCGTTGTTTGTCTTTTGTTACTTCGTCCGTCCTCTTGGCATCAACCATTATGTAGCGTTCATGCAAGAGGTAGAGAATCTCAATAACTCCCACGCATTCTTTGCTCCCTTGCAGGTTACGAACCACGAAGACGCCGTTGTAGAGACTTCGCTTTCCAAGCTTTTCGATGACATCAGTTCGCTGGAGGGAAAGGTCAGTCAGGAGTCCTTCCTACTGTTGCGCCGGGCCGTGGATTACTATCACGTTCGCGATTTTGAGAGTGGTATAGCCGATGTTGATGCCTTCCTGGCTGCACATCCCCAGCATCAGCTGGCATTGTTCCTTCGTGCCCAGTTACGGTATTCGCTTTTGATGGCCAATAACGAAGGGTTGTCATCAGCACTCAATCCACGTCAGATACCCTCCAATGAGGTGCGTATGTCCTTCCGCCAGGTGTTAGATGACTATACTTCTATTATCAAAAACGATGCCCAGCAGCAATATGCGTTGTTCAACAAGGGCAATGTTCACTTGCTGCTTCATGAGTTCGACCTTGCCGTAGAGTGCTACACGCAGGTTATTGCCATTGATGCTGCCTTGCCCGATGCGTTCTATAACCGTGGTTTGGCTTACATTATGATGGGTGATGTGCAGAAGGGTTTAGCCGACCTCTCACAAGCAGGAGAACTCGGCCTCTATTCAGCGTATAGCCTTATCAAGCAGTATTCTAAGAAGTAAGTACTACCATGGCCCACTCCCCATTATGTCGTTCGTGCGAGAGGGTGAAACCATATTGCCGAGCTTCCTCCAGAATATAGTGGATGTCATCGTTATAGAATCCACTCATAATCATCTTGCTTCCTTTTTTCTTTAGTGTGGATGCAAAAGCCTTTATGTCACCTAAAAGAATGTTACGGTTGATATTGGCAATCAAGAGGTCGTAGTTCGCTTCACCTTGCAGCACCGCAGCATCGCCCAGTCTTACCTGTAGTTTGTTGTCCACGTTTTCAAAGTTCAGCCTGGCATTGTCCAAAGTGTTCTGCACGCTCCATTCATCAATGTCGTAAGCCAGAACCTTATCAGCACCCTGCAGAAGGCAGAGGAAGCCAAGAATACCTGTACCGCATCCTGCATCTATCACGCTCATTCCTTCAAGAGGTGTCTCAAGCAACTCTGTCAGTATCATTTGGGTGGTTTGATGCGAACCCGTGCCAAAAGCCTGACGTGGATGAATCAGTATCCGGGTAGGGTAGTTCTCTACCACGTGATGCGTGTCGCACACCACCAACCGGTCATCTATACAGATAGGCTCAAAACCTTCTGCTTCCCATGTCTCATTCCAGTCCTTGTCCTCTGGTTCGAGTAGAGAGTATGTAATCTGTATGCCGGGAATGGGGAATGATTCTATGGTAGTCTTCAGATTGTCTTCGTCGTAGAATGTCTGCTGTACATAAGCCTTTAGTGTATCATCCTCACCAGGCATAAAGGTTTCGAAACCTATCTCTGCCAAGAGGGCAGAAAGTACGTCTGAGATATCTTCTGAGTAAGGTGTAAACTTGAAAGTTAGCTCGAAATATTTCATTTGTTTAGCATTTTGAATATGCAAATTTACATAAAAAAATATTAAAAGGGGGAATTCCCTACCTAAAATGAGGAAAATCCTATGGTAGTATCGCATAATTTGTGTACATTTGCAACAGTTAAACAAAAACCAAGTACATTATGAAGACGAACATTTTACTCACCGCATTACTGGTAGCGCTTCCTTTCCAAGCTATGGCGCAAGACGATGACATGTACTTCGTTCCAAGCAAGAAGTCAAAGACTACCAAAACTGTAAAGCAAGATAACTATTATGCTCCCGAGTTTGATGAAAGCGTGATGGACAATGGCGTGGCACCCGACTACCATGTAGGTAAGTTGCGTGATGAAGACGAGTACAACCGCCGTGGCCATGGTCACACCTATGGTATCGTAACAGAAGGCAACGATACCCTGTACATTGACGAGGAAGATCTGAAGACACAGGATGCTAAGCAGTCACGTTTCCTTGAAGACGAGGACGACTATAGCTACAGCAACCGCTTGGTGCGCTTCCATGGTGGCATCCGCAGTCCTTATTACTGGGATTTGTACTACAACTGGACATACGACCCCTGGTACTATGATCCTTGGTACTACGACCCTTGGTATTATGGTGGATACTATAGCTGGCACTATCCCTACTACTACAGCTCATGGCATCACTATGGATATTATGGCTGGTACGATCCTTGGTATCATCCAGGTTATTACTACGGTGGCTATTACGGAGGCTATTGGGGTGGTCACTACAGCAGTACTTATGCTCATCGCAATGGTGGTGGCATCTATGGTTCGCGCTATGGTGGCATGCGAGCAGGTTCAAGCATCTCTGCCTCACGTGCAGGTCGCACAAACAATGGTCTCTCTCTGGGTCGCAGTACACGCATGGGCACTTCTACCACACGCAGTTCACGCTTCGAGAATGTCAATACCAACTCCAACACTCGCAGTTCGCGTGTAGGCAACTCACAATCTGTCAGCAACACACGCAGCACACGTGTTATCAACAGCAACAATAACACAACGACGCGTAGCACTCGCGACTATACCCCCAGTCGTTCTACCGAGAGCTATACTCCTGCACGCAGCAGTAGTTCGTCAAGCAGCTCATTCGGCGGTAGCAGCAGTTCACGCGGTGGCGGTGGCGGCTTCGGTGGAGGCGGTGGTTCACGCGGTGGCGGTGGCGGCGGTGGCCGTGCCGGAAGATAATGGTAACGTGTGAAGTTCTCATATAAATGCAAATACATAAAACAATGAAAAAGATTATTTTTACCTCAATGATGCTGGGCATTGCTACATTTGCTCAGGCACAGGATACATATTTCAATGATCAACTGACAAACAACGCAGGTGATGTATATGGAAGCGCTCGATTTGTAGGTATGGGCGGTGCCATGGGTGCTCTCGGAGCCGATATCTCGACCATTAGCTGGAACCCCGCAGGTTTAGGTCTTATGCGCAAGAACGATGTTTCTCTCACCTTTGGTGCCATTTGGGACAAGGATGGTGTAGCAGGACTTCCTAAGGCTCACGGCACACTCGATCAACTGGGTGGCGTGATGTCCTTGAACCTCGACGACGACAATGTGCCCTACGTTAACTTTGCCTTCAACTACAACAAAAAGAAGAACTTCAACAATGCCTTCGCCTTGCAGAATAATAACCTGGGTGGTCTTTCTCAGATGACCGGATTGGCAGACATGGCTGTGAATGGATATGATACGGACAATAACCTGGCAGGTGTGGCTGTAGATAACAAGTTCCTTGACAAGGATGACAATGGCAATTTCTACAATCGATATGCAGGAAGCGGTTACGCCTATACCCAGAAGACATGGGGTTCGCTCAATGCTTTGGATTTTAATATTTCTACCAACATCAAGGATCGCTTTTACCTTGGTTTCACCCTGGGTGTTGAAACCATGAATTATAACGGTCAGACAGATTATTATGAGAGTAGTAAGGCTGTGGATAATGGTGCGTCGGGCGATTATTCCGTCTATAATGATCAGCAAGTAGATGGTACAGGCATCAATTTTAAGTTCGGTGCTATCGTTCGTCCTTTCGAATATAATGCCTTGCGCATAGCTTTGGCCATCGAGACACCCACATGGTCACAGTATAAGAGTTCTACCTATTGCACCCTTACCGACTGGGTTGACAATAAGGCATACACTCCGTATTACCCTGAGACCTACCTGGAGTATGCCGTACGCACTCCCTGGAAGATTCGTTTAGGTGTGGGTTCTACCATTGATCGCTATTTTGCATGGGATGTAGATTATGAGTATGCCAACTACAGCGCTACCAAGATGGGATATCCTGATTCTGGCATTGATGACTATCGTGGTTCATTGTTCAATAACACCTGGGACGTGGACATGAACGTCCAAACCGAGAATAACCTCAAGGCCACCCATAACGTGCGTGCCGGTATTGAAATCAAGCCAGTGGACAATCTTGCCTTCCGAGTTGGTTACAACTTTGCCACCTCAGCTTATAAAGAGAATGCCAGCTTTGACCAGCTGAATCTCAACAGCTACGCCATGGATTATTCCACCAAGACCAGTTACCTGACATTAGGTGCGTTCAATTCTGTTACGCTTGGTATGGGCTATCGCTGGAAGAAGGCTTACCTTGATGTAGCCTACAAGCTTTCCAGCCAGAAGGGTGATTTCTATGCTTTCTATGAGCCAGCTAATACAACGGTTGCACATTGCCCCAACTTGCTCAAGCCTGTCAATGTAGATTTCGTTAAGCATCAGTTAACTGCCACTTTAGGTGTTCGCTTCTGATGGTCGACAAGCATTATAATCCTGCCATTGCCTCTCGTCTGCGTGTTCTTGTGGACGGGCGGCAATGGTCTTTTATTACCCAGTACCTGTCCAAGCTGAGCAATGCCCAGTTTCGCACGGCAGGTTACATGTTGGGCGAGGAGTTTATGACGCAATTGCCCGATGCTGACTTCTGGGCATTGGCACAGCACCTTGTGGAGTATGACGCCAAAGCCTTTCTCATCACCGTTCTCAAGAGTTGGGTTCGCAGTCAGTCAGGTCGTTCGCTCACACCCGTTCCGTCCTTCTTTCCCATGTTGCAGGGTAGGGAGGAAGATCAGCGCAAGACGCTCATGGTACTTCTTCCGTCACTAACCTCTCCCGAGTTGGTACTGACGCTTGTATCTGCCATGGGCATCACACAACCCAGTGTGCGCATCAATGCCTACCTTCGAAGCCTTACTCCCACCACAGCCTTTCTGCTCACCAAGACGTTGCAAGAGGTGGAAGACGATCGTCCGCTACTAATCCGTACCGCGTCTTTCCTTGTCAAGCTCAACATGGACATCGCCTTCAATCTGGCATCCATGCTTTGCTCCCTTTTCAACCTTGAGGAAGTGAAAGGCACGTTCTCGCTCAAAGTGCAGCCATACGAATTGTCCTACCTTACTTCCGATTTCGAAGCGTTCAAGAAAGCGTTGTCTTTTTAGGACGGAATAATAATAATTCAAGTTTCGCAAGCTCAAATTGTGGAAGTTATGCGCCTTCGGCGCGGTAACTCCTCATAGTGGAACATGCGAACCTTTTGAAAGTTGAATAAAAATAATCTACTATGGAAAAAATTAAAAAAGCATTGATGGATGCGAGTGATGCAATGGTCGCCAAGGCCAAGTCAATGAACATGAAAGGAGTGGTAGTTGCTTCGGTATTGAGCAAGCAATCCCAGGCAGATTGGTTGAGCGAGATGAGGGTAGTAGAGACCACGTATAATATTGACGAGAGTGGTAATGGATGGAACCTTGTTGCCATTGCCTGGTCAAAAGCTGGTGAGGTAATGGTATCGGGTGCCGATAGTGGCAATCCTGAGAGAAAGTGCATGGTGGGTGAATTGAATTACACCGGTGGTGCCTACGATGAGTCAGAAAACTACAAGTATGCCTTTGCCTTCAGTGGTGGCATCTCCGAGGATGACTATATGGTGGCAAAACATGGCATCAACCATCTCAAAACCTTGTTGGGCGAAAATTGACATTAAAGCCAGTCAGCATATCTTAGTAATGGTAAGATAATAACTTCCTAAGGTTCATAGTATGATTCCTTACTTCTGAGTTTATTGTTTTGCGATTATTTGATGACAGATGATTTAGCAGCTTCATATTGTTGAATTATTTCGTATAAATTCATTGGCAAGAACTTCATAGAGAATATCATAAAGATACAATTCCTATGTAAAACACACTATATCAAGTAAATATATTGATTTTAGGCAGTTTTTGCTTATATGTTTCTTAAAGTTTGCGAATATAAGTTGCTTGATTATAACTTATTAAACTATAAGATTATACAGAAAATTATTCAAGAAGTTATTACCAGAATCCTGTGTTCCTACTTGTTTCACATTAGTTTCACTCGATTGGCTTACGTCTGGCTTACGTCAAAACACGTAAGCCAGACGTAAGCAAACTGTGTGAAACTCGAGCGCTCATAGTAGGATGATAAATGTATAAAAAAATGATTATAGGTTCTGCCCTAAAAGTCGGTTGCATTTACTTACTTTAGCATGTCTCCTTCAATGCTTTGTTCAAGTCGGCCTCGAATTGTGCTGTGTTCTCGAACAGTATTGCATGCATACCAGCATTGAGAGCACCCTGAACATTGATGGCTTTGTCATCAGTAAAGAGGCATTCTTCAGGATGCAGGTTGTACTTTTGGCACAAACGCTGATAGATGGCTATTTCGGGTTTGATGAGATGCTCTTCCGACGAGATGACGCGACCGTCGAGCAAATGCAGTATGTCATACCTTGCGATGACTTTGTGCACCTCGCTGCACCAGTTGGTAAGTCCGTAAAGCTTGAAGCCTTGCTCCTTAAGCTTGCACAGCAAATCCTTCATACCTGGCACTTCGCCAATGACATATTCCTGGTAATGATCATAGAATAGCTGCAACTCGCGTTCCCATTGAGGATATTCCTTTTGGGTTTGACGTATCAGTTCGGCAAAAGGTACAAGTTCCTTATCGCACTTGTCAATAAAATCTTGTCCGCATACCAGTTTCTCAAACTCAGAGAGCTTCTCTTGACTGTCAAAGAATGTCTTTAGTACGGCTATGAAGTCATAGTCGATGAGTACTTTTCCAAAGTCGAATATCAGGTTTTTAATCATTGGTTTTCGTCAAATGTATTTTCGGCACAATTTGTTTTCTGACTACAAAGGTATGAAAAAGTTCTGAATAGTGATGGAGAAAAACGGGGTTAAAAATCGGCATTGAACGTGTTTTTTGCGTTTTCATGCGCATAATTTATTATATATGGATTAAAGATTGTATTTTTGCAGTAAAATAGTAGTCCCCCTAACCCCCGACTTTTGACTACGGTCAAAATGTAGGGAATAATAGCAATGTAGAAACAACAACCTGTTATCTATTGAAAACAACTATGTCCGATTATAAATCTATCTCAAGAGTGCTGCTGATAAGTTTGGTGTGTACCATCTTTGCCAGCTATCCCAATCTGCTCTTTCTGAGCAGCGATTGGCAACATGTGAGTGAAGCATGCCGAGGTAGTTATATCAACAGCACCTTGATTCGCATTCTTCTATTCTGGGGCTTTACTCTCGGATTGCTGCTGTTCAACCAGCGAGTGCTGTTGTCGCAGGGACTCAAAGGACGTATCTTGCCAAACATCCTGCTCACGGTGGCTGCTTTCGGAGCCTACAAGGGCATCACATCGCTTATCTGCTCGGGATTCGACTGTCGCCCCATCATCCTTACGTTCCAGTTCATCGTAATGGGTATGATGGGTGTATTTCTGGGTTATACCGACCACTTGAACCGAGTGCGACAGAAGGCATTTGCCGACCGTCAGAAGGCAGAGGAGGAGTTGAAGTCGCTGAGAATCGAGAGTTTGCAAAGCCGATGCACGGCGCTGACCAACCAGATTAACCCACACTTCTTCTTCAACTCGCTGAACGGCATCAGCAGTTTGGTGCGAAAGAAGGATGACAAGCTGACCATCTGCTACATTGACCACCTGAGCGACATCTTCCGCTACATCCTGCAGAGCGAGCACAAGGGACTTGTGACGCTTGAGGAGGAACTGGAGTTTGCCCGCTCGTTTGGTGAGGTGATGCAGGTGCGCTATGCCGGCAAACTGGATGTGTGCTTTGAGGTGCCCAACGAGTACATGCACCTGCAGATTCCCGTACTGGCGTTGCTGCCATTGATTGAGAACGTGACCGTGCACAACATGATTGACAGCGACCACCACATGAATGTGCTTATCAGCATGAACGAGAACAAGGAACTTGTGGTAAGAAACCCGCTCTTCCCCAAGCACTACAAGCAGGAGACGCATGGCACCGGATTGAAGAACCTGGAGAAGCGTTTTGCCTTGCTTATGGATAAGCAGATAAGGGTAGAGAAGACAGCAGACGAGTTTGTGGTGACGATGCCATTGTGATAAAAAAGTACGCCTCCTAACCCAAGACTTTTTACAAAGGTCAAAATGTAGGGAATAAGAGCAATGCTGAAATAACAAAATTGTTATATAGAAGTCAAGGTTTGGCTTTATAAAAAAGTAGAGAATGAAAGTATTGATAATAGAGGACGAAACGGCTGCCAGCGAGAACCTCATCGCCATGCTGCAAGAGATAGATGGCGAGATAGAAGTGCTGAAGGTGCTTGAGAGCGTTCAGCAAAGCGTGAGGTGGCTGAGCAGTAATCCGGCTCCCGACCTGATATTCATGGATATCCATCTGAGTGACGGGTCGGCCTTTACTCTATTTCAAGAGATTGACGTCAAGACACCCATCGTGTTTACCACCGCCTACGACCAGTATGCCCTTGATGCCTTTACCGTGAACAGCGTGGATTATCTGCTGAAGCCAATCAAGACATCGGAACTGGCTCGTGCGCTCAACAAGTTCAAGCAATGGGGTAAGGCAGACGTAATGGCGTATCTGGAGCGAATGGTAAATATGATACCCGCCAAGAAGCAGGAGCAGGAGTATCAGTCGCTCCTGTTGGTGCCCGTGCGCGACAAGCTGGTGCCAGTGGAACTGAATGAGGTGGTTTGCATCTACAATACCGGTCGTAAGACGCAGATATACTTGCAGGACGGACAGGTGATGGTGTACAATAAGTCGCTCGACTCAATTGTTGCTACACTTAACCCCTCCAAGTTCTTCCGTGCCAACAAGCAGTACATCGTGGCGCGAAAATTTATTAAGGAAATAGTAATATGGTTTGATAGCCGACTGTTGGTGAGCATGCCCATAGAACTACCCGAACCCTTGTTCGTAAGCAAAAACAGGGCATCGGAGTTCAAGATGTGGATGACAATGTAAGACACCAGCGGTTAATAAAATTTTGTAAATGAATAAAATAACAATATGCGCATGTTCATCGCGCACGTTTATCCGCAAGGAGACGGTAGCTCGACTGGCAGCGTCTGCCCAAAAGGCAGGTGTGCAGGTTGAACTGGTTGACGACTTGTGCGAGATGTGCGAGGACAAGGCAGAAGCCGTGCACGAGGTGGCCAAGAGCGTAATCTGTGCCTGCCATGTACGTGCCGTGAAGAGTTTGATGGCTTTTGTCGGCGAGGACAACGTGGAGCACATCGACCTCAGGGGCGATGATGCCATGGTGCGCACCCAGCTGGACGAGAAGATGGCTAGCGCATGGGATGGCGTGACCGAAGGGGAGATGGCAGAGTGGCTGACAAAGTTGGAGGCCATGCCCCGAAAACTGGGTGAGGATGCCTGGTATCCTACAATCGACAAAAACGTGTGCTGCGAGTGTGGCAAGTGCCTTGAGTTCTGTCCGTTTGGGGTGTATGAAATGGTGGATGACCGTATTCGCGTGGTGCATCCCCATCATTGCAAGAATAATTGTCCGGCTTGTGCCCGTACCTGTCCTGCAAGTGCCATCATCTTCCCCAAGTACGACAGAAGTCCGATAAACGGAGGAGAGGAACAGCAGGAGCAAGCCGTGCAGCTGGACACCAAGACGCTCTATAATGAAACCTTCCGTCAGAAACTGGCTTTGCGAAAGTTGAAGATAGAGAAATAAAAGATATCAGAATAGACAATGGCGCTGAAAGATTATACATCGATCATGAAAGTAGGATGGCGTGTGATGCGTCAGACACCTGCCAGATTGCTGTGGAAGTTTGCATGGAACTTTGGTTGGCGAAGCCTCAAGAACATGCATGCTTTCAAGAAGAGGCAGAAGCGTGGCGGCGCCTTCTTCCCAGCCTTCAACATGATATCGGTCACCGAGACGTGCAACCTGGCTTGCCGAGGATGCTGGGTAACAGCGGGAGGCAGAAAGAGTTTGACGCTGGAACAGCTGGATGGCATCATCAACGAAAGCAAGCGCCACGGCTCATACTTTTTTGGCATTCTGGGTGGCGAACCCCTGATGTACAAGGGATTGATAGACATCTTCGTTAAGCATAGCGATTGCTACTTCCAGCTTTTCACCAATGGCACCTTGCTGGATGATAATGTGGCTCAGCAACTGCGCAAGGCAGGCAATGTGACGCCACTCATCAGCATAGAAGGCCTGGAGGAGGAGAGCGACAGACGACGTCAGCGCGACGAGGTGTACAAACGCACCCTGCGAGGGGTAAAGGCTTGCCGTAAGGCCGGCTTGATATTTGGCGTGGCAGCCAGCATCTGCCAATCCAACTTCAACGACCTGGTGACACGTGAGCACATACTTCGCGTGGCGAAGGAAGGAGCTGCCTATCTCTGGTACTACATCTACCGTCCGGTAGGTGCCGATGCCAATCCCGAGAATGCACTTACCTGGGAGCAGATACGACAGTTGAGACAGTTCCTGGTGGACGAACGACGGAACTCTCCTGTGGTGCTTATCGACGTGTATTGGGACGACAAGGGCAAGGCCATGTGTCCAGGAGCCACGGGAATGAGTCATCACATCTCACCCTCAGGAGCGCTGGAGTTCTGTCCTGTGATACAGATGGCAACCGACTTCCTGAACAAGGATGCAAGCAACCTTTCGGCCTTATATGAGCACTCAAAATATCTTGCAGGTATGCGCCAGCAAGTGGCGGCTGCCACACGAGGTTGCATCCTCATGGAAGATCCACAGCTCATGGCCAAGATAATAGCACAATACCCTGTGAGCGAAACCACCACAAGGGCAACAGCCATGCAGGAGTATACCAGGATGTCGCACGTGCCAGGTCACGACATGGGGGACGATGCCATACCGGAAAAGAGCGGACCCTATCGCTGGCTGAAAAAGAATTATTTCTTTGGATTTGGCGCTTATGGATAGAGATTAATTAACTTCCGCCGTAGGCGAGCTGCGAAGCGGCAAGCCGAACAGAGCTTGCGAAACTTGAAGAGATTAATTTAGAATCAATGATAGAAAGAAGAAACAATACAGAACAGTCACACACAATGATGAATGAAAGCATGCGGGCAGAAAGCCAAGATGTACGGATAATCGGAAAAAGATAAGTCGCTTTCAAAACTACAACTATGAATTTAATGTAAATGTAATGATGAATTGTGAAATGACTCAAATACCTCGTACGCTTGAAGAGCGTATGCTTCTGCGCAGAGCATTGAAGGACTTTGTGCAGTCGAAGCATTTGTGTCCGCCCATCTCGCTGAAGCACCTGGAGATGCTTGCTACAGAGTTTGTGTCGCAGCAGGAGAAGGGCTCACAGTTCTTCAACTGGTTGATGGTGGAGATAAACAACCAGTTGTGGCTCCGTACCGTGGCAGGCATTCCCTATGACCGCCGTCTGCTGATGCTGCCCAAATGCCTGAGCCGACATGGAGAGTGCCGTGCAGAATTTGATGAGTATGGTCTTTTGTGTCATCGATGTGGCAAGTGCTTCATCCCTTCCTTGCAGGACAAGGCAGAGGCGTTGGGAAGCCTTAGCATCGTGGCAGAGGGCTTTACACAGGTCATAGAACTGATAGAAAACCATGTAGTGGATGCCGTGATAGGTGTAAGCTGCCTTGACTCGCTTGAGAAGGCTTTCCCACTACTGGTTCGTCATGCTGTGCCAGGATTGGCCATTGTGCTCAATGATTCCGGTTGTCGTGACACCCATGTGGATATGGATTATGTGGAAGAACTTCTTTCTATGATTGATGACGTAAAACCCGTGCTGCTTGACCACGATGCCTTGCACCAACAGGTAAACCGATGGTTCAGCAAGGCAGAGCTTGAACAACTGATGAAGCCCGTTACCGATGCCACAGCACACGTTTGCCTGGAGTGGATGAGCGGTGAGGGCAAGCGCTGGCGTCCGTATCTGCTGGCTGCCGTATGGCAGTCGATAACCGGCAAGAGCGAGATGACAGAAGACGTGCATCGTGCTGCCGTGGCTGTGGAGTGTTTCCACAAGGCATCACTCATTCATGATGACATTGAGGACCAAGACCTCACACGCTACGGACAACCTACCGTGAATGCCATCTATGGAGATGCCTTTGCCATCAATGCCGGTGATGCCTTGCTGGGCGAGGGTTATCGCATACTGGCAGACAGTAACAATGCCGAGTTGGTTCGTCTTATTGCCGATGCCCATCTGCGATTGTGCAAGGGTCAGGGCATGGAACTGCTCTGGTGCCAGCATCGCACGCCCATCACGCTCAATGAGGTGCTCGACATCTTCCGGCATAAGACGGTTCCCGCCTTTGAGGTGTCACTCATGCTGGGATTGGCTTGCACGGGCAATTATGTTCACCTTCGTCCTTTGTTACGTTCCTATTCCGAAGCGTTAGGCATTGCCTATCAGCTGAAGGATGATTTGGAGGACTTTGAAGCCGACAATGAGCTGGCACATCGTCCGTCGGCTGCTCTGGCATTGTACAATGAGCATCCCGACTGGGACAAGGCGAAGGTTCAGGAGGAACTGAAGCGCCTCATAGGTTTGTACCATCAGAGGGCATTGGATTCGCTTGCCGAGATGGATCAGATAGAACTGAAAAGGTTGCTCTTCCAGGTTATCAACGAATTGAAAATAGAAAGTTAGAAATATGAAACTGCCTTTGATGCTGAAAGTGTATCGCACGTTGCGTAAGGGGTGGCAGAAGCTTACCCCCGAGGCACAGCAGGCTTTGCGTGCATTTGTGATGTCGCAGAAGTCGGCTGGAGGATACTTGAATGCAGGAGGCAAGGAGGATGAATATTATACACAGTTTGGTGGTGTGCTTGAGGCGGTAATATCGCCCTCGCCAACGAAACTGATGCATGGTTTAAGTCTTGGAGTAAAGGAACATACCCGTAAAAGCGATGTCTATGGAGTATTCTTCCAGTTTCTTACAGACGAGTGGCGACCTTGGCGCAGGTTGAATGGAAAGGCAGATGAACCCATGTCCATGATGACCAATGCCACATGCTGCAAACTGGCCATGCAATACCAGATGGGAGAAGTTTGCGATTCCCGCCTCGTGGAATGGCTGGTGCAGAGACAGGATGAAACAGGAGGTTTCTATGCCAGCGAAGTGGCTCCCATACCCGACATGCTCAGTACTGCGGTGGCGCTCTTCACCCTGCAACTGATAGGAGAGAAGCCTCACTATGTGGCATCCGACTTCATCGAGGCACATTGGCTGGAGAACGGCTCTTTTGCCCCAACGGTATTTGATGAGTATAGTGATGTGGAATATGCCTTCTATGGGCTTCTGGCATTAGGGGCAAAAGCCCCCCTAACCCTCGAAGGGGAATAAGAAAAATGTTTAAGTAACAAACTTGTTATATAGAAACATAACAGATTGAATGAAAAGTAGCCCTTTAACCCCTTAAGGGGGAATAAGAGAAATGTAGAAATAACAAATTGTTATATAGAGGATTTATGAACAAGATATTGAACGAACTGCATGAAGATGCCATGAAGCGACTTATGGACAGTCGCTGTGGCGATGGCATGTGGAGAGGGTGGCTGTCAAGCAGCGCCATTTCCACATCTGTCAGCGTATTCGCCTTGCAGCGTATCGATGCTCATAAATACAAGAAGCAGATTGATGACGGCGTGCGCTGGTTGCACCAAACCATGAAGCCAGACGGCTCGTGGGGCGACAGCATAGAAAGCCCGTCAAACATGACTGCCACCCTGCTTACCTATGTGTCGCTTTATGCCGTAGGACAGGCACCTAAAGATGCACGTGACTTTCTGAACCGGGAGTTAGGAGGCGATACGTCAGAGGCACTCGTGAAGGGGGTACTGAACTATTACGGCAAGGATCTCACGTTCTCCGTACCCATCCTGATGATGTGTGCTTTGGCAGGTGTGATTGACAGTTGGAAGAAGATACCCACCTTTCCGTTCGAGTTGGCCACCATGCCACAAAGCATGTTCCGCCACCTCAACCTGCCAGTTGTAAGCTATGCCATACCGGCACTCATAGCCATCGGCATCTGTCAGTTAAAGAAGAAAGGAGGATTTTTCTCTCCTCTGCGTCGTCGGTTCATCCCCAAGGCACTTCGAGTGCTGCAGAAGATGCAACCGAAGGACGGCGGTTTCCTGGAGGCTGCTCCTCTTACCGCATTTGTCAGCATGTGCATGGCAGAGGGTGGCTATCGTGAACATGCCGTAACACAGCGATGTGCAGAATTCCTTGTCGCAACGGTTCGTGAGGACGGTTCGTGGCCCATCGACACCAATCTGTCGTGTTGGGTAACCAGCCTTTCAACGAAGGTTCTACCTGCCGACGAAGCCTTGACGGACATCATCAAACGTAATGCCACCCAAGAGGTTCACCCCTTTACGGGAGCCATGCCTGGAGGATGGGGATGGAGTGACCTCAGTGGTTCTGTTCCCGATGGCGATGATACCAGTGGTGCATTGGTGGCCTTGCACAAATCTGCCGCTGGCGTATGTAGCCAGGAGGTGGAGAATGGTTTGAAATGGCTGATGGGATTGCAAAACCATGACGGAGGTATGCCGACGTTCTGCAAAGGGTGGGGTAAACTCCCCTTTGACCGTAGTTCGCCAGATATCACGGCACATGCCATCCTCGCTATGGGGTTATGGCTACCCACTTTACATGGTGACCTGAAGTGTCGTGTGGAGAAGAGTTTGGAGCGCATGATACGATGGATGGAGCGCATGGTGAAACGTGACGAGGAGAACCAGTCAGAAGGATGGATTCCCTTGTGGTTTGGCGACCAGGATGCCGAGGATGAGAAAGCTCCGGTTTACGGTACGAGCACGGCCATTGACTACCTGATGGAATCACGTCATGAGAAAGCCATGCAGATGGCATCCAAGCAGATAGAGTTCGTAGCGTCAGCTCAGAATCCCGATGGAGGATGGGGGGGTAACAAAGGAGTACGTTCCAAGGTTACATACACCTGTCGTGCGCTGTCAGCTTTGGCGCATTTCCCCAAGGAATATGCAAATGTCAGGGAGAGAGGTTGGAAATACCTTTATGAATGCCTAAAGAATGGCACATTGTACAAGCGAGAACCCATAGGGTTGTATTTCTCACGTCTGTGGTATTCTGAGGATTTGTACAACGTAACCTTCCTGCTGAGGGCAATAGAGGTGGAAAGAAGAAATCACACCTGCTCTGCAGCAGAGGATGAACAGCCGGACGTTCGTCCGATAACTCCTTGAAAGTGAATAAGTGTCCACTTGCTTACTTGAATTATTTAAGAAACAACATAATGCGAAGATACAGAATATGACATCGAAAAAGATAAAATGGATTACCCTTGGCGTGGCAGCCTTCTATATGGTGTTGCTCATTGCATGGCATCTGTATGATCCCAGCAGCAACTTTACGGAGGCTGTGCCCGGTGCAGATAATCGTCCACAAGGGAATGCACGCAAGGCTGATGACGTGCTGATTGGTGAGTTCTTCATGAAGGACAGTACGGATGTGTCTCGCAGCTCACTGACGGGTGAATGGCCTTGTTTCCGTGGTGCGAATCATGACAACCAAGCAGTCAATGCACAACCTATGAAGTTGGTGGAAGGCAACTTCAAGGAGTTGTGGACGGTTGAGACGGGCGAAGGTCATGCTGCCCCTGTCATCTCGGAAGGCAAAGTGTATGTGCTTGACTATGACGAACGCATGAGTGCCGATGCCCTTCGATGCCTTGACCTGGAGTCGGGCAGACAACTATGGCGTCGTTGGTACCGCGTGCCTATGAAGCGCAATCACGGTTTCTCACGAACCATCCCTGCCATCAGCGACGGATTGGTGGTGACCGTTGGCCCTGAGGGTCATGTGATGTGCTGCGACAAGGAGACGGGCGACATGAAGTGGAGCATCGACATGAAGAAACGCTTTGAGACAGAGATTCCCTTCTGGTACACAGGTCAATGTCCCTTGATAGACAACGGAGTACTGGTACTGGCACCTGCCGGCAAAGACACATTGATGGTTGGCGTTGATGTAAAGACAGGTATCACCCTATGGGGAACTCCCAACACTATAGGGTTCAAGATGTCGCACTCATCCATCATGCCTATGACTTTAGGCGGCACTCGTACTTACACATATATTGGCGTGGGTGGTGTGTGCGGCGTGTCGGCCGAACCTGAGAGTCAGGGCAAGCTGTTGTGGAGTGCCGACAAGTGGCAACCTTCAGTAGTGGCTCCTTCGCCCGTACAGATAAGCAATAACCAAGTGTTCCTCGTGGCTGGCTATGGCGCTGGTGGTGCTTTACTGCAGGTAGATAGGCAGGGTAGTGGATGGAATGCCACCATCAAGGAAAGCTATAAGGCACAAGAGGGAATGTCGAGCGAGCAGCAAACGCCCATCAACTATAAGGGCAACCTCATTACCATCCTGCCTAAAGATGGTGGTGGCATGCGTGAGCGACTGGCCATCTTCCAGCCTTCCAACTTGCACAAACCCGTATGGACATCGGCTTCCGATGAACGCTTCGGCTTGGGTCCATATCTGGCGGTGGATGACAAACTCTTTGCCTTTAAGGAAGATGGCGAGTTGTATGTTTATGCCATTGAAAAGAGTGCTATGAAGTTACTTAAGAAACAACGAATCATGGAAGAGGGCATCGACGGATGGGGACCTTTGGCTTATGCTGACGGCATCCTGATTGTTCGTGACTCCAAAACCATCAAAGCCTTACGGGTAGGCAATTTCTAATGTAATGCAATTGATGATTTCCTTGAATTCGGTAAAAGATTTATAAATATGGATGCGAAAAGACGTAAATTCTTAAAGATATCGGGATCGCTTGCCGTGGGAGGCTTGATTTTCTCGGCTGTGGGTAGCAGCTTGTGGAAGATGTTTACCCATCCCGAACAGATTTTTTACGACAGCAAGCGTGCCAAGGCAGACAAGCTTATTGACGATGAGGAAGACTTTGTGTCACCCTACCGACGTACGTTTGGCTTCGAGGTGCCCGACGAGATAACTGCTTTCGAGGTGTCTGAGGGTAGCTTGTATGTAGCCATGCCCAACCTCATCTGCGTGTATGGTATGAGTGGCGAGATTCAAAACAGTTTCCCCATACCCAGCGATTTGCGCGATCTCACCGTGCATAACGGACTTATCTATGCTCTCTTTGCCACTCGTATTGAGGTGTATAGCCGTGAAGGCGACTTGCAGCAACAATGGGAGGCTTGTAGTGAGAACTCTGACTATTGTGCCTTTGCCGTATGTGAAGAGGGTGTTTTCGTAACCGATGCCTACAACAAGAACATCTGTAAGTACAATGTGGATGGAACGCTTAACCGCTTCATTAACAGCCCTGATGGATTCATCGTTCCAAGCTATAGTTTTGCCATCACGGTTATGAACGGAAAGGTGTTCTGTTCAAATCCCGGACGCCATAAAGTGGAGCAGTACGATACCAATGGCAACTACCTGGCATCGTTTGGCAAGTCGGGACACGAACCCGGTGCTTTCAGCGGATGCTGTAACCCGGTAATACTTACCCCTGCTAATAATGGTGAACTATTGACCTCTGAGAAAGGCATCCCTCGTATCAGCTGCTATTCTGAGAGTGGCAAGTTCCGTAGTGTACTGCTTGACACCAAGGCTCTGGGTGGTGGTAGTGCGGCATACGATGTGAGAATACTAAACGACAAGCTTGTGGTAGCTGGTGGCAATAAGGTGTCGGTGTTCCAATACAACCGTCATCAAAGCCAGCAAACCGCTTGTGGTCAATGTGATAAGGATTGTCCTTTGAAGGAGGGCATGAATAATGCAATTTAGACATGAATATGGACAAGGATAAACTGAAAAGCCCGATGGATCGCAGAAACTTTCTGCGTACTTGTGGCTCATTGTTAGCTGGTGGCGTGGCATTGGCTACCGGTGGCATACTGGCCACAAAGATGAAAGGCGAGGAAGGCGATGTCTTCTGGCAGATCGACCCCTTTGCCTGTACACAATGTGGACGTTGTGAAACCGATTGCGTATTGCCTGTGTCGGCAGTCAAATGCTTTCATGCCAACAAGGTGTGTGGCTATTGCGACCTTTGCGGTGGCTATTACCGTCCAAGTGTGAAGGACTTGAATACGGCTGCCGAGAACCAGATGTGTCCCACGGGAGCCATACAGCGTAAGTTTGTGGAAGAACCCTATTTTGAGTACACCATTGATGAGAACCTGTGCAACGGATGTGGCAAATGCGTCAAGGGATGTACGTCATTTGGCAACGGCTCGCTGTTTCTGCAAGTACAGCAGGATCTTTGTCAGCAATGCAACGAGTGCCAGATAGCGCGTGTATGTCCTTCAGATGCCATTAAACGTGTTTCTTACAAAGATGCTTATAAACTGAAAGATCATGCGTAGAAGAGTATTTCTTTCCATATTTGGAATCCTGTCATGCCTTATGGTCATGGCCGAGGCACGATTCCCCAAGCCCGATTTCACCTCTGGCTACGAATATCCCAACATCTCTCATGGGGTGCCCATGGAACAGTTCTGGAATGTGCTCGACATTGTTTTACTTGTGGGCATGATGTCACTCGTGGTGTGGGCAGCTTATAAGAAGCGCAGTCGTGCTGTCATCTATTCCACTTCACTCGTATCGGTTGGCTACTTTGGCTTCTTCCGTTCTGGTTGTGTATGCAGCGTGGGCTCCTTGCAGAATGTGACTCTGGCTTTGACCGATTCAGATTACCATCTGCCTTGGTACGTGCTGCTTATCTTCCTGCTGCCCATTGTCTTCGCATTGCTCTTCGGCCGTGTGTTCTGTTCGGGCGTATGTCCCTTGGGGGCTTTGCAGGAACTTGTCAATGTGCGTAATTTCCGTTTGTCAAGAGCCGTATCATCGGCTTTGACCACAATACCTTGGATTTATCTGGCTTTCACCATACTCTATGCCGCTACACGCAGCCAGTTCCTGGTTTGCCGTCTCGACCCTTTCATTGGCATCTTCCGTTTGGGAGGTGACTTGGGCATGATTGTCTTTGGTGTTATCCTGCTGATCATGTCGGTATTCATTGGCCGTCCGTTCTGTCAGTTCCTGTGTCCTTACGGTGCGGTGTTGAGTGTGTTCAGTTCTCTTTCATGGAAGAAAATGGAAATCACTCAGAAGTCTTGCATCAATTGCGCCTTGTGTGACAAGTCGTGCCCTGTGGACGCTATTCATCAGCCGCAATCCAGCAAGACGAAGGAGAGCCGCTCTACTGGCGTTCGCAGAATAGTTTTGATGAGCATCCTACTTCCTCTGTTCACTATTGCCTGTGGCATACTGCTTCGTCAGAACAGCGATGCACTCAGCCGTGCCCACAAGGATGTGTATCTGTATGAGCTTGTCATGGCTCAGCAGAACAATCCCGACATGGATGAATGCCTTGAGGTGGAAACCTTCAACGCGATGGGTGGAAACATTGACGAGCTGAAAGCCAAGGTGGAAAAGGTGCGTGAAGACTATGCCTTCTATGCCACCCTTGCAGGATGTCTGATGGGCTTCGTGATTGGCTTCAAGTTGCTGAAATGGTCTTTGAAGCGTTCACGCAAGACGTATGAGATTGATTCTGCACGATGCACGATGTGTGGTAAGTGTTTTAATTATTGTCCGCAAAACCTAACTAAAAAATGAAAAAACTATATCGTAACATTGCCCTTGTGACAGCTATTTTCATGTTGGCCCTGGGCGCCATGCTTGCAGTCAGCTATTATCAGATGCGCCAGGTATCTCCCTTGGAATCGGGGGTGATGCAGACGCTCAAGGAGATGAATGACAGTAATGCTGATAATGAGTCATTGCAAAAGCAGATTCGTGAGTTGGATTTGATTTCACGCAAGGCGTATTTCGTCCAGGAGGGTCAGCTGAAAACTGGTACCTATTTGCTTCTGGGCATGGCTTGCGTACTGATAGTTTGCCTCAACCTTTATTTCAAGGAGTCGAAGAACCTGCCCGAAAAGGAACTTGACCCCATTGACGAATGGATGAGTAAGACCAAGGCACGTAAGTACCTTACCATTGCCTCCATTGCGGCTCTTGCTTTGACCATCCTCTTCATTCTGCTTCAGCATTTCAATGTTAAGGGTTCCTCTGGGGCTGATGATGGGACAGACAGCTTGGCTGTTGCCAACGAAGACATGCTGCCAGCAGATGAGTCAGACGCTGATGCTGTTGTTGTGGCATCGTCCGACTCCATCGCCAATGACTCTGTTCAGGCAGGTGCAGAGGATGCTGCAAACGACAGCTTACCCATCCCCAAGATAACCTCTAAGGCATTCCGTGGCAATAATTCGAGTGCTACCTCATCGGCAAGAGGCATTGCCACCTCATGGAACCTGAAGAGCAAGAAGAACATTCTCTGGCAATCCTCTATCCCCAAGCATGGCTACAATTCTCCCATCATAAGTGGACGTAATGTGTTCATCACCGGTGCCGATAATAGCGCTCGCGAATTGTATTGCTATGACGTTTACACGGGCGAACTGAAGTGGACGCTGAAGGCGAACAACATTCCCGGTTCTCCTTCTACCATGCCCAAGGTAAATGCCGATACAGGTTTGGCAGCCAGCACGGCAGCCACCAATGGCGAACAGGTATGCGCTATCTTTGCCACAGGCGACATCATCTGCGCGGATATGGAGGGAAATCGTCTGTGGGCCAAGAACATCGGTTTACCCGACAATCATTATGGCTACGCCTCTTCGTTGCTGATGTATGGCAACAACGTGATTATACAGTATCAGAATAATGGCAGCTCCAAGATTATTGCCTTGAATGCCAAGACGGGCAACCAGTCGTGGAGCAAGTCAACAAGCGACAAGATAGCATGGAGTTCTCCCATCATTGCCACACTGGGCGGCAAGTCAGCACTCGTGGTTATGGGTAATCCTGCCATTGCCGCCTACAACCCAAGCAATGGTAGCGAACTATGGCGTGTGGAGTGCATGAGTGGTGAGGTGGGTTCAAGTCCTACCAGTGCAGGTGGCATCGTGTATGGTGCCAGCGAATACGCTAAGTGTATTGCCATCAATGGTGCAACAGGCGAAACCCTGTGGGAGGCATCCGACTATCTGCCTGAGTGCTCAAGCTTGGCTGCCACAAAGAACCTTGTGTTCTGTGCCACAAGCTACGGCATGGTGTGTGCTTATGATGCGCAGACAGGCGAGGTGAAGAAGGAGCACGACTTGAGTACACCCTTCTACTCTTCACCCGTGGTTGCAGATGGCAAGGTCTTCCTCTTCAGCAATAGTGGCAAGGCTTACATCTTCTCATCAAGCACCTTTGACCTTATCACCTCATTCGATACGGGCGAGAAGACGTTTGCCACACCTGCCTTCACCGATGGCATGATGATTGTGCGTACCGACAAGTCGATTTATTGTGTAAAGAAGAATTAAGATGAAAGATATGAATGGTTGTAACTGCGACTGTGCATCGAATGGGTTGGAGGCCATGGTGCGACGTACCGATGCCATCATAGATCGTACGGGTACCACTCGCGATAAACTCATTCCTTTGCTGCAAGCCATACAGCAAGAGTTCAACTACTTGCCTTCGGATGCCCTGAACCGTTTGTATGAGCGAACCGAGATAGATCGTTCCCAATTGATAAGCGTATCTACGTTCTATTCGCAATTCCGCCTTGTTCCCTACGGAAAACACATCATTAAGGTTTGCATCGGAACGGCATGTCATGTGAAGGGAGCCAATACCGTGTACGACGCTTTCAAGCGTGAACTGGGATTGGGCGACGACTCCATCACCACGGCCGACCAGCAATACTCCATTGAACGAGTGGCTTGCCTGGGATGCTGTGCCTTGGCTCCCGTGGTTCAGATTGACAACAAGATATTTGGTCATGTGCAACCCGGACGTGTGCGTGACGTGCTCGATGAGTTTGAGTCGTTGACAGCAAGTCAGGCATCCGAGGAGGCGAAGGAACAGAGCCATGAGGTACAGGGAGAGGTGCGTCTGGGCATGGAGAACTGCTGCCAAGCCAGTGGTACGGCCGAAGTACATGCAGCGGTGGTGCAGGCATGTAGCGATTTGGGCATTCATATACGCATAAAGCCCATTTCCTGTGTGGGTGCCTGCAATCAGGTTCCTCTTATTGACGTGGCCACACCCGACGGAAACATCGTACGTTATCCCAACATCAAACCCGATGAGGTGAAGGAGATTCTGCTTCATCATTTCCGTCCTGCCAGCCGTTTGCGACGCCTGCGCAATGCCATCCTCAACCACATCGATACCTTCCATACCGACCAGACATGGGACAACATTCTCTTTACCCCCGAGAAAGAACGTACACAAAGCATCAACACGTTCCTGGACGGACAACACCGTATATCGACAGAAGGCTTCGGCCATCTTAATCCCCTCGACATTGACGAATACATTTCTCTGGGTGGCTTTGAAGCATTGCGTAAGGCGTTGACAGCCATGAACCGCCAGCAGATCATTGACGAGGTGCTGAAGAGTGGCTTGCGTGGCCGAGGCGGAGGTGGTTTCCCCACTGGCCGTAAGTGGCAGATGGTAAGTCAGGCTTCGGGAACTGCAAAATACGTCATCTGTAATGGCGACGAAGGCGACCCTGGTGCTTTCATGGATCGCATACTCTTGGAATCCTATCCATTGCGTGTCATTGAGGGCATGATCATAGCTGGTTATGCCGTGGGAGCTACCGAGGGCATTTTCTATATTCGTGCTGAATACCCACAAGCCGTTATACGCATCCGCAAGGCTCTCGATATGTGTCGCCAGAAGCAACTCTTGGGACAGAACATCCTGGGTACCGATTTCTCTTTCAATATAAGGGTATTTGAGGGGGCAGGTGCCTTTGTGTGTGGCGAGGAAACGGCACTCATTGCCTCTATCGAGGGTAAGCGTGGCTTCCCCCATCTTCGTCCGCCTTACCCTGCTCAGTCGGGATTATTCGGAAAGCCCACCTTGATAAACAATGTAGAAACCCTTAGCCAGATTTCCTACATCGTTCGTCATGGAGCTGACGAGTATGCCAAGGTGGGTACCGAGGGCAGTCGTGGAACCAAGGTGTTTGCCCTGGCAGGCAAGGTTAACCATGGCGGCCTTATTGAAGTGCCCATGGGCACTACCTTGCGTCAGATTGTAGAGAAGATTGGTGGAGGCGTGGAAGGCGGCGAAGCCCTGAAAGCCGTTCAGACGGGTGGCCCTTCGGGTGGTTGCATTCCTGCGGAGCTGTGCGATGCCGAGGTTGACTTTGATGCGTTGAACAAGATGGGGGCCATCATGGGTTCGGGTGGCCTTGTTGTGCTTAGCGAGTCAAGTTGCATGGTGGACGTGGCTCGTTACTTCCTCAACTTTACTTGCGAGGAGTCGTGTGGCAAGTGCACCTTCTGCCGTGTAGGAATCCGTCGCATGCTCGACATCCTTGACCGCTTGTCAACCGGACAAGCCAAGATGGAAGACATTGACCGACTGGAGGAACTTGCCCTGAGCATCAAGCGTTCGGCACTCTGCGGATTGGGAAAGACGGCTCCCAACCCGGTTCTTTCCACCTTACGCTATTTCCGCCACGAATACGAGGAACACGTACAGGGCATCTGCCGTACGGGTTCGTGCAAACAGATGGTGAAGTTTCAAATCACGGACGACTGCGTGGGATGTACCAAGTGTGCTCGCTCATGTCCGAGCGAAGCCATTGCCTATACACCGTATGAGAAGCATGTCATCGATGCCTCACGCTGCACGCAATGTGGTTTGTGCATCGACGAATGTGACTATCATGCCATAAAGAAAGTGAAAAAATGATGAAGATAACTGTAAATGACAAAATATTAGAGGTATCGGGCGAATTGACCTTGCTGGAGGAGTTGCGAAATGCTGGGTATGACGTACCGTCGCTTTGCTATGCCAACAAGGCCAGGCACCAGGCATCGTGCATGGTTTGCATGGTTCGCAATGTGGCCAACGACCAGATGCTTCCGAGCTGTTCCACCTATCCGACAGAAGGCATGCATATTGATACCGAGTCGGATGATGTAAGGAACATGCGTCGCATGTCGCTCGAACTGCTTCTCAGCGACCATCGTGCTGATTGCGAAGCGCCCTGCGTCGTGGTGTGTCCTGCCAAGATCGATGTGGCTCGCCTCATTCTGTACTATGACCGCGGTCAGATGGACAAGGCCAAGTCGGTGTTGCGCGAGGCGGTTGCATCTGAGCAGTTGCCATGCCAGGATTGTAAGGCTTCGTGCGAGAAGGCTTGCCGTCGTGGAACCGTTGACACACGGGTGTCGGTACGCGAGATTATAGCAGAGGTGGCTAAGCACAAGGACAGCACAGACAATGTAGCACCCGTTTCCACCAAGAGCACGCATACCTTCTCGTCCAAGCTGGGACGTTATTCCGAGGCAGAGAAGGAATGGCTCAAGGAAGTGTACAACCAACCCTCACGCTGCCTGCATTGTGCCTGCGAGGGCAAAGACAAGTGTAAGCTGCGTGAATACGCCTCACAGACAGGCATCAAGTCGCTTCGCTACGGGGTGTCGTCACGTCAGGTTGTGAAGGAGCAGCAGCATGTTTGCGGCCGCCTCTACTTCGAACCTGCCAAATGTGTGCGTTGTGGTTTGTGTGTGTATAATTCGCAGGATGGATTCACCTTCCAGCATCGTGGATTTGACATGCAAGTCATCATTCCCGAAGAGAGTAAGTCACATGCCAGCGAACACCTGGCAGAGCTTTGTCCTACAGGTGCCTTGTTCCTTAGAGAAGAGTAGTCAATCAAGTTTCGTATGAATAAGGAGTTAATAGGGAGCTAACTCCCTAAAAAACTTGAGATTGCTAAAGTTGAATAAAGAATAGAAAGAATATTGAAAAAGTCATTCTACATATTAGTCAATGTATGCGCCATCGTAGTGATGACCTTACTAAGTTCTTGTGCTACGGTACAGGAGTTTAGTGATGGTGATAAGAATCAGCACGACTGGCCCATATTCCGTGGTTCCCCGTCCTTGTGCGGCTTCACCGATTGCGCTTTGCCTCAGAACCCAAAGTTGTTGTGGAGTCGTTCGTCAAAAAGCCGTACGGTAGCATCTCCCATTGTTTTCAACTCTGTGGTTTACATGCTCAATCGCAAGGGCGAGTTACGCGGTTATACCATGGATGGCGACTCATGCATATACTACGATTTGCAGACACCTGTCGAAGCCTCCTTCATAGCCAGCGACACGGTATTGTACATTGGCCGTATCGATGGCTTCGTCACGGCATTGAGCATCAAGCGCCTCATGGCTCGTCGCCCCAATGAGAAGAAGATTGAACCTCTTTGGCAATACGAGACGCTCGGACAGATCTCGGGTTCGCCCAATCTTGTGGGCGACAATCTGCTTGTAGGCAGCTACGACAATAGCATGTACACCTTCAAGGCACTTACCGGACGCAAGACGGGGCAGTTTGAAACGGGATATTACATCAACGGCACGGCAGCTGTGTGGTATCGCTACATGATGTTTGGCGGATGCGATGCATGGGTGCGTGTAGTGGACACCGTAACGGGCGAAATCACCGATTCGCTGGAGCTCGACACATATGTGCCTGCCTCTCCTGCCATACTCGACGGCGTGGCTTGTGCCTGCGACTATAACGGCAATGTGTATGAGATGCAGCTCAAGAGTGGCAAGATAACCGAGCATCGCAAGCTTCACTCCACGGATGCCAATAAGGACGGGCAGGATGGGGGAGCGGTATCGATGCCGACGCTTACTCACGATGCCGCATATTTTCTCTCGGGAGACAGATACATCACCTGCATTGACCGCACTACCGGAGAAGTCAGGTGGAAGAAGATGCTACGCGGTCAGACGGGCGAATGCTCTCCCTTAGTGGCACAAGACAAGGTGTTGGTGTGCACCAAGGATGGCCATGTGTCAATACTCAGCAGCGAGGATGGCACAGAACTGTGGCACTATGAGGCAGGCGAACAAATCATTGCCTCACCTGCCATCATCAGCGATCGTTTTTTCATATTAACCAGTAGAGGAACATTGTTATGCTTCGGTTAAACAATATAAATAAGCAGTTTGAGGATGGAAAACGCATGTTGACCGTCCTCGACAACCTCTCGCTCGTGGTGCAGAAGGGTGAGTTTGTGGCCATTAAGGGCGAGTCGGGTGCAGGCAAAACCACCTTGCTGAATATACTCGGCACATTGTTGCCACCAGACAGCGGTAACTATGTGCTCGACGGCAAGGAGGTAAGGGCAGACGAAGTGGCTGAGATACGCAACAAGAAGATTGGCATGGTGTTTCAGGATCATCGTCTGATGCCTCAATTCACCGTAATGCAAAATGTGCTGCTTCCCTTGCTGGCCGAAAAGAATGCCACCACGTTCGATGAAGTGCAGCGTGCCGAGCGCCTGCTGGCATTCATGGACATTGCAGAGCTTAAAGGCAGCTCCGTCAACCAGCTTTCGGGCGGTGAGAAGACACGTGTTGCCATCTGCCGCGCACTCATTAACCAACCTTCGGTGCTTCTGGCTGACGAACCTACCGGACAGTTGGATGCACGCAATGCCCGCATCATTGCCGAACTGTTTCAGAAGGTAAACCGTGAGATGCAGACAACCATTGTCATGGTGACACACTCCGACGAAATGACAAAGGCAGCACAGAAAACTTACGTGCTTAGAGATGGGAAGGTAAAGGTGGAAGAAAAAGAAGCCCCCTAACCTAGAGAAAAGCCCCCCTAACCCCCGAGGGGGAAAAAGAAAAAGGTTAGCTTTTGAAATCTCGAAAAATCGAGAAAAAAATCGAAACCTCGAAATTTCGATATCTCGAATAATCGAATTTTCGAAAAGCCGAATAATCGAAAAAAAACAAAAATAACTTGACCACACAATCATTCATAAGCCAAAGTCGTCGCCATTTCAGGTCATACTACCGGTTGGTGATAATAGCCGTTATCTTGATGATGGCTGTCATTACGGGTAGTTTGTTGCTGGGCGATTCGGTACGCGGAACATTGGTTCGGCGTGTCGAGGAACGTCTTGGCCGTACGGAGAGCATACTCACCAGTGGCACGGGCTTTATGAGCGATAGCATCATGCTGCATTCCTTGTTCGACGATGCTCAGGGAGTGCTTTTGATTGATGGCTTTATCTCGTTGAACGACAAGCTGATACCCGTTTACGTTTGGGGCATCGACAACGATTCGCTTTCAGCCGGACAGACGTGGGTGAATGAACCCTTGTCGGCCAAGCTACTGGGTGCCGACGAGATCGTCTTGCATCTGCCTTCGCACAACATGGTTCCCTCTGGCACTTTGTTCGTCACGCAAAGCTATTCCACCCAGATGCGACTCACCGTGAGCGGATGCAGAACCGTGGAGCAAGGAGGCAACCTGTTGCTTAAGAACGAACAAACCCTGCCTTTGAACCTCTTTGTCAGTCGTGCCCAGCTGGGTGAGGTGATGGAGCTGGATGGCAAGATCAACCTCATTCTCTCCGCCTCGCGCATCACGCCTGCCGAACTTCGCAGCGCATGGAAGCCATCCTATTCGGGCATTCATGTCAACGATTCCTCGCTTACCTATGAGGGCGTCTTCATCCCTTCCGAGATTGTTGATACGCTTGCCCCATGTGCACGCTATTTCTCCTATCTGGTCAACGACCTGAGTCGCCTTGCCGACACAGCTGCTGTTTCGGCCAACGACGAAGCGTCGCGCAAGAGCCTTCCTTACTCCTTTGTCACGGCCGTGGACGAATGGCAGGGCGAAGCGCTCTCCGCTCGCGACATCATCCTTTCTGACTATGCCGCGCAACGCCTGCAAGCCAAGGTGGGCGACTCCATCAGCATGACTTACTATCTGGCCAAGGACCTGAAGAACCTCGAAACGGCTTCGTGCACCTTATGCGTCAAGCAGGTAGTGCCCCTGAATAAGTTGAAGGGCGACAGCCTCCTGGTGGCTGACTTCCCCGGTTTGAGCCATGTGGAGAAGTGTGCCGACTGGGACAGCGACCTGCCCATTGACATGAACCGCATAGAGAAGGTGGACGAGGAATACTGGTACCAGCATCAGCAGACGCCCAAAGCCGTAGTGGCCTATCAAGCCATCTGCCAGGATTGGAGCAATGCCTTCGGTTCTGCTACTGCCGTGCGTCTGAAATCGGGCAGAGGCGAGGCAGAAGCACGCCTGTCGGCCGATGCGTTCATCACCATCGTCTCTCCGCGTGCAGAGGGCTTGTTTGCTGCCAACAATGGTACCGACTTTGCCAGTTTGTTCATGGCACTTGGCTTCTTCATCATTGTCAGCGGCATCATGCTCATGCTCAACCCCATTGTGGAGATGCTTCATGAACGAAGTGCCGAACTGGCGCTCTATCAGCAGTTGGGCTTTACTCGCAAACGGGTGCAGCGTCAGCTCTTCCGCGAGGTCTTTGGCATCATGGCACTGGTGTCTCCCTTAGGCGTGGCAGCTGGTGTGCTGTATGCTGGCATTACACTCTGGCTCCTGGGCAACGTGTGGAGTGGAGCCACGCATACCGAGGGGTTTGGGCTCCATGTGCAGATGCCCACGCTTCTCATAAGCTGGCTCGTGGGCATAGTCATTTGTGCCGTCTCGCTGTGGTATCTGCTTCGCAAGCTGCTGAGGGAAGCAGAAGGCAAGCAGCGCGTAAAACCTGCCTCTTCATCCTTCGCTTCTACAGCCATCGTGCTCCTTGTCACCCTTGGCTTGTTTGCCTACAATCTGTGTTGGCTGCATAGCATGATAGCATTCATTGTGTGTGGCATAACGTGGATAGTGGGCATGGGCATGCTGCTGCGCGTGTGGCTGGTACGCCGCAAGCTGGCAGCCGACACCCTCCATTGCCACCGGGCACAGCTCATCTGGCAAACCATCTATGCATCGTGCCGTCAGCATTTGCTTTCCTACTGGACACTTTCCCTGGGTGTGTTCACCGTCTTCGCCGTGGGCTTGAACCGTCCTGATTTCACGGATAGCCAGCTCATGGCACAATCTACGGGCAACTACCAGCTGTACGTGGATTGCCGGGTACCTGTGCAGTACGACCTTAACCATCCCGATGTGCGCCGCAAGCTCTTGCTTACTGAGCTGCCTGATAGCACCTGCATCCTTTCATTCCTGCGCCATTCGCAGGACGAAGCCAGCTGCCTCAACCTCAACAGGGTTTCTACGCCTTCTGTGCTGGGTGTTGACCTTGACGAGATGTCATCGTTTGGCTTGCAGGCCGACACGCTTTCACACTCCATTCCTTGTGTCTATATTGACCAGGAGTCCCTGATATGGAGTTTGATGAAATCCGTTGGCGACACCTTGTATTACGACACGCATCTGGGCACGCACACCCCGGTGCTGATAGCGGGTTCTTATCCCACGGGCATTTTCCATGGCAACGCAATCATGGCAGCCGACCAGTTCCGCAAGCTTTGGCCAAAGCAGAGTGGGGTAGAGGTGCTGCTCGTCAAGTCGTCACGTCCCGACGATGCTGCCGACCTTCTGGCCATGGCCATGGGGGAATATGGTTTGAACATCCAGACAACGCAGGAGCGCATACAGATGTTCTTCGAGGTTACCGACACCTACCTTGTCATCTTCCTCACCCTGGGAGCCCTGGGCATGCTGCTGGGCATCTTCAGCCTTTTTGTCATCGTCCGCAAGAACCTCACGGCCAGCCACTATGCCATCATGCTCTATCGTTCGCTGGGTTACCGTGAGCAGCTTATTCGCACATTGCTTGTTCGCGAAAACCTGCTCGTACCCTTCTACGCCATTCTCACAGGTGCATTGGGGTCGGTCATTAGCATTAGTGCCAATGTCTCGGGAGCCGGTTTCAGCACCCTTCTGCTTGCCTTGGCATGCCTGGTGGTGCTGAGCGCCACACTCTACATAGGAATACATTTATTAATTAAGAAGAATATTAAACCATAAAAATACTTGGCTATGAATCGCATACTGTTTCTATCCGTCATTTCAGCCTTTGCCCTGCAGGCATCGGCTCAGAAGGTCACTTTCCGTGGGGTTAACCATTGCGGCATCTATCCTAATGAGAAGAATCTCTTGAAGGAATGGCCCGCAGAGGGTAAAAATCTACCCTAAAAATAGATGAACGATAAAATTAGGGGTCGCTCGCGCGCTCGCTTAAAATCCAGGTAAAAATCTCTAAGAAAATCTAGGTAGAAATCATATAATTAGAAAACTAAAAACAAAATAAATTTTTAAATTATTTAAACGTATGGACAAAAAACTATTCACATTACTGTTTGGCAGTATGTTGGCAGTAAGTGCTTCGGCACAGGTTACCCCTTACGGATGGCGTGGCCCTAATCACAATGGTTATTATCCCGACAAGGGCTTGCTGGCACAATGGCCAGAGGAAGGCCCTCAGATGGTATTCGAGACGTTAGATGCCGGTAAGGGTTACTCTTCTCCCCTCGTAGTGGGCGACAAGGTCTATCTCACCGGTATGAACGAGGACCAAACCAAGGAGGTGTTCCAATGCTACAACCTCAAGGGCGAGAAGCAATACACCATCGAGTATGGCAATCCCTGGAAGCAGTCGTACCCCGAGACGCGCACCACTCCTGCCATTGCCAATGGCAAGGCTTATGTTATCAGCGGTATGGGCGAGATTGTCTGCATCAACATCGCTGATGGCAAGATTGTATGGACGGTTGACGGTGGCAGCAAGTATGGTCGCAAGACGGGTATGTGGGGCACTTCCGAGTGTCCTCTCGTCTATGACAACAAGGTTATCTACACCCCCTGTGGCGACCAGACAACGATGGTTGCCCTCAATTGCGAGACGGGCGAGGAGGTTTGGAAGTCACGTGCCTTGGGCGACATGTCTGGCTATGTATCACCCATCATGATCGAGTATAAGGGCAAGCGTCAGATCATCGGTTCTACGGCTTTCAACGTCATTGGCGTGAATCCCGAGAATGGCGAGATAGAATGGACCTTCGACGACTGGGGACCCAAGCATACTGGCAAACCCAGCAACTTCCAGAACATCGCTCCCAACTCTGCCTTGTATGAGGATGGCAAGATCTTCTTCTGCCATGGCTACGACATCAACGGCTTCCAGCTTCAGTTGGCCGACGACCTCAAGAGCGTTACCTGCACATGGCGCACCGAGACACTCGACACCCACCACGGTGGCTACGTCCTGGTCAATGGCAAGATCTATGGTTCCAACTGGGTCAACAACAACGATGGCAACTGGTGCTGCGTTGACTGGAACACCGGTAAGACGGATTACGAAGAGAAGTGGAGTGGTGGTGCCGGCAAGGGTAGCATCATTGCAGCCGATGGCAAGCTCTATGCCTACGACGAGCGCCGTGGCTTCGTAGGCCTTGTCAATGCCACTTCCGACAAGTTCGACGTTGTCAGCAAGTTCCGTGTAGCCAAAGGTAGTGGTCCTTACTGGGCACACATGGCTATCGACAATGGCATCCTCTACCTTCGCCACGGAGAGTACTTCGCTGCCTATAAGATTAAGTAGGAGAACGCCACCCCTTACCCCCGGGAGCTTCATTTTTCTCTCCTCTTTTATTTTGGGGTAGGGGGCAAAAAAAATAATGAGGTCGTGTCAAAAGTAACTGGCACGACCTCTTTTTAGTTTTATACATCAAGTTTCTTTGTAAGGTCACATTTTTAGGCTGCTATCCTAAAATTGCGATTTTTAGCTTCGAGGCGCGTTATATGAGGTCTATTGGGCCTGTATAGGCGTGATAAATGTGCGAAAATCCCCTCCATTAGCTCATTTTGGGCTTTTCGCATGAGTTTTCTCAGATTATGAGCCATGGCGAGTATGGCAAAGTCCATATAGACCTTGTCTTTTCCCCTGTGGCGAAAACGTCTGTAGTGCCAGTCGAATTTGATCTGTCCGAAAACAGCCTCCGGCTCTATCGGTCTTCGGCTTCTGTGCCTTAGCCCTTCCTCTGAGGTGAGCATTTCCCTTGCCTTTTGTTTATGTTCATTGAGATTGTGGTTCACCTCTATCGTCCTTTGTTCTGACTTTGCCTTGTAGCATTGTGACCTCAGTGGACATCCTGTACATCGTTGTGCCCGGTACCTGTGAGAATAGGAGGCAAAGCCATTGTCGGAAACCTTTCTCGTCACTCCCACCAGCGTCATGTGCTGTCCCATCGGGCATACATAGTAGTCTTCCTCCTTATTGTAATAGAGATTCTCCTGACGGAAGGGATCATCACGGAATGGGCGGTGCTGCTCCTTGTGGAACCAGTTGTACTTTACATAGGCTGCGATATCGTTCTGCAGCATGAATTCATAGTTCTCCTCGCTGCCGTAGCCAGAGTCAGCGGTACATTCCTTTGGCATGGCGCCGGTCAGTTCCTTGCCGTGCATGAGGAAGTCTGGCAGTGTTGTCGTATCCGTCGGGTTCCAGTACATCTGCAAGTTCACGACATACTGGTTCTCTGTCGCAATCTGCACATTGTATCCTGGTTTCGTCTGACCGTTGTTCATTGCATCCTCCTTCATGCGCATGAACGTGGCATCCGGATCCGTCTTGGAATAACTGTTTCGGGGACCGAGGGTTTCGAGATGCTGCTCATATTCCTCCATCTTCGCCT
>JAKSLO010000030.1 GCA_024401185.1 Bacteroidaceae bacterium
CCTCATCCTTACCAAGGATGCGCTCTACCACTGAGCTAAAGCAGCAACATGTTTCACTCTTCAAAAGAGCGGGATGCAAGACTTTTTCTGTTTTGCGGGTGCAAAGGTACGTGTTTTTGACGAACTAACCAAACATTCTGCCAGTTTTTTTTCATATAAATGATTATTTTTGTACCTTTGCAATCGGAAACAAGGCAAGAAACCAGCAAGGACAGCTATGCTGTCACGTTTCAAGCCTTCGAACAACAAGTTTTATGGCAATAGAAGAAAAAGTTCGCAATCACGCCTTTGATTTTCTGTGTGGCGTATGCATTATCCGCATGATGATGCGCCATGCCATGGAGACATGCCAGCTCCATCATGCTGGTTTTTGGCCCGGATTGCTGCATTGGACATTCTTCTTCATGTCATTTTTCTTTTTCAAGGCCGGATATTTCAACAAGACCGTACAAGGCAATACGGCAGACTTCCTCAAGAAAAAAAGCAAGCAGTTGCTGGTGCCCTATATCATATGGGGTGTACTGGGCAGTATCGTGTATTGTGGCTTTGCCCTTTTCTTCTTTGACGCCAACAGTCCCACGGTCAAGCACATCACCCTGGAACACCTGTGGCAGACAAGCAGTTTCTATGGCAACGGACCATGCTGGTTTCTCTATTGCTTCTTCATGGCCTACCTCGCCATGCACCTCATCTGCAAGTGTCCACCCCTACGACTGGGCAAACTGAAGCTGCACCTGTACTGGATAGTGCTTGGATTCCCCTTTGTGAGCTACTACCTGTTTCTGCAAGACAACCCACTCATTCTCAGCCTGAACAACGTCTTCTGGGGCATCTCACTCTTCTTCCTCGGAAGAGCCTGGCATTGGGTGCTCGACCACATCCGGAAATCCACCGCCATCGCCGTTTCCCTCCTTTTGCTTGTGGGTTTCATCGTGATGAACGCCCTCACCACAGAATGGTACGACATGGGAGGCAACCTCTGGAAGGGAAATTTCTACATCATAGTGACCAAGATCACGCTTGCCATTTGCGGTTTGTCCGGACTGTTGCTATCCATCAAGATGCCACGCATACCCGTCATCAACTACATCGGTCAGCACTCCATGGTGTTCTTCGTGGCTCACTATCCACTGCTTACCCTCTACAAGATGCTACGTTCCACCTTCAAGCATTCGTTGCGCGGGCAATGGGACGACCTTGTCATCCTGTCCCTCCTCATCTTTGTGTTCTGCTTCTGGATTGTGCCTTACGTGGAGAAGGTGCCATGGCTGAGCGGAAGGTTCCGGTCTTCGGTCCGCCCCACGCCAGAGGAGGCAGCAGACGGAGCAGTTCAACAACCCCAAAACGACTAAAGGCTAATGAGTAACGAACTGACTTTTAAGCCCAGAAACCACGCATTCGACTTGCTATGCGGAATATGCATCATCCGAATGATAATGCTGCACATCACCAATATGTGTGGCCTGGGACAGAACGCCGTTTGGACGGAGGTGATGCATTGGTCGTTCTACTTCATGTCATTCTTCTTCTTCAAGGCAGGTTACTTTAACAAGACGATGGAGGGCAATTCATGGGACTTCGTCAAGAAGAAAGGCAAGCAACTCCTGGTGCCCTACTTTGTGTGGGGAGGAATAGGTTGCCTGGTGTGGTTCTTCTTCGTGCTGCTCATTCTGCCCAAGAACAATTCGATGGTAAAGGACATGAGCATCTCCCACTTGTGGGAAACCAGCGAGTTCTGGGGCAATGCGCCCACATGGTTCCTGCTCTCATTCTTCACGGCATACGTCACCATGCACTTCCTGCGCAAGTGTCCGTCCGTGAGGATAAAGGTCACCCCTACACGCTCCATCCCCCTCAAGTTGCATTACCTCACCCTTTTCTTCCCCTTGGTGAGCTACTGGCTGTACAAGCACGATAACCCATTGTGGCTGAGCATGAACAATGTGTTCTGGGGGCTCTTCCTCTTCTTCCTCGGCAAGCTGTGGAGGTGGATGATTGCCAAGTTCCGACAGACCAGGATGTTCGTCCTTTCATGTCTCATGATAGTGGCTTTCTGCATACTCAATGCCATCGACAGAGGCGAGTACACCATGAGCAGCAACACTTGGACGGGCAGTTTCCCCATCACGTTCGTCAAGATTATGTGCAGCATCTGCGGACTCTCCGGATTGCTGCTCACCATACGCATCCCACGCATTCCTGCCCTTTGCTACATAGGTCAGCATTCCATGGTGTTCTTCGTGCTTCATTATCCCGTGCTTGTGCTCTACAAGATGATAAAAGCCTCCAACACCCACACCATAAAAGGTTACTGGGATGACTGGATCATCCTCACCCTACTCACCTTTGCCTTCTGCTCCTGGCTGGTTCCGTATGTAGAACGCGTGCCATGGCTGAGTGGCAGGAAGAAGAGAGAAACTTGCAAGACTCAAATTCAAAAAACAACATAGCAACCCGAATAAAAAAACAAAGATATGGTTATAGGTTATACCGCAGGGGTCTTTGACCTCTTTCACATCGGGCATCTCACCCTTCTAAAGAATGCCAAGGCACTATGTGACAAGCTTATCGTGGGCGTCACCGTGGACGAACTGGTGCTCTACAAGGGTAAACATGCCATGATTCCCTTCTCCGACCGCATCGAGATTATCCGCAACATCAAGTGCGTGGATGCAGCCGTACCCCAGTACGACATGGACAAACTGACCATGTGCAAGAAACTGGGTGCAACCGTACTTTTTGTAGGCGACGACTGGTATGGTACAGAGAAATGGAAAGACTATGAGAAAGATTTTACCGATGCAGGCATCAAGATTATTTACTTCCCTTATACCCATGGTGTGTCTTCCACCAAGATTACGGAGGCACTAACGGCTGTAAGAGACAAAGACTAACTGACAATGAAAGATTTTTGCCTAAGTTCATACATTGCCTTCCGCTACATATGGAAGGACGGAATGGATTTCTTTAAAGGATTCCACCACAGCAATTACCCCCCCATCAAGGAGGAGGAGAAGATTCGCGTGACAACCTCTGAGGACATCGACCGTGAGATTCAGAAGCAGGTTGATGCACTTTATCAGCAATACGACAACATTGGCATCCTGCTCTCTGGAGGCATGGACAGCGCCAATCTGGCAGCCTACCTCAAGCCCGGTAGTCATGCCTACACCTTCGTTTCTTCAACCGGAGTCTTCAACGATGATGTGGAGCGGGCCAAGAAGTATTGTGCCAAGTTTGGCCTCATCCACCACCTTATCGAGATTACCTTTGACGATTACAAGAAGTACACTCCCATCGTGATGGCTGCCAAGCAGGCACCCGTACACTCCATCGAACCCCAAATCTACAAGGCTGCCATTCAGGCCAAGAAGGATGGTGTGCAGATGATTCTTGTAGGCGAGAGTGCCGACCTCATCTTTGGTGGTATGGACAAACTGATTACTCCCCTATGGGATTATGAGGGTTTCACCAAGCGCTACACCTTCCTCGAACCCTCGCTGGTATTGTCAAACCCTGTGGCAGAGGCTCAAACCGAGCTCTACGAGCAGTATCGTGAAGGCGAGACGGGTATCGACTACATGCGTTTCATGGACGAGGTATTCTCCATTGAGAGCAGCAGCAGTTACCTCAACGCCTTCGGAGTGGCCCAGTTGCCCTACTACGACCCCTATGCGCGTCTGGTCATGGCAGAGCCTCTTGACATGGAGCGTGTACGTAACGGAGAGCCCAAATACCTGGTGCGTGGCCTTTATGCTATCAAATATCCTGAACTGGAGATTCCTTTCAAGATACCTATGCCCCGTCCTGTAGAGGCTATCTTCAAGGACTGGGAAGGTCCCAAGCGCCCTGAGTTCCGTAAGGACATCCCCATGCAGACACTCACAGGAAACCAGAAGTGGCAGCTATGGTGTGCTGAACTCTTCCTAAACTATTTTGATTAGCAATTGAATGTGTCCGTCCTCAGAAGGGCACGCAAAAGGGCATCTTATTATGACCACAAACGATCCACTCAAAACAAAGCTCCTCGACACGTTCAAGTTCACCAAGGAGTTTCTTGCCAAGCACCATCTTCGCTACATTGCCTGTGGCGGAACCGTGTTGGGAGCCGTTCGTCACAAGGGTTTTATCCCTTGGGATGATGACATCGACATCTATATGCCCCGCGAGGACTACAACCGGCTCGTCGCGCTCAACGACGAGATGCGTCCGCTGGGCTACGAGGTGTTGTCTGTCAAGGACAAAGGCTACTACATGCCCTTTGCCAAGATATCCGACTGCAACAGCACCATCTGGGAGTTTGAGCGCCTGCCCTACATACTGGGAGCCTTCATTGACATCTTCCCATTGGACGAGTTCGACGAGAAGGACGAAGTCATCACGGCCCGCCAGTACCGCAGCCACTACTTCTTCGACAAGTACATCAACGCCGTCAGCCGCTATTCCTTTGGTTGGTTCTTGGGGCGCATGCTGCATTTTGACGTACACTCCTGCGGTCTCTATGTGCTCAACCAGATTCGGAAACGCAATCCGCAGAAATACCTTGATGCCTTTCTTGCCTTTGAGAGGACCTATACTGGCAGGAAAGGCCCCAAGACGGTATGCGTGACGCAATGGGAAGGCAAGATGTTCAAGACGGAATGGTTTACCGATGTAATGGAGTATCCCTTTGAGGATACCACCGTCACCATTCCTCGCGATTACGATGGCTACCTCAAAGTGCTTTATGGAAACTACATGCAACTGCCTCCCGAGGAGAAACGCATCTCACATCCGCATTTCTTCACCAACCTCGAACGAAGAATGAGTATTGAGGAAATCAACGATAAATAACTATGATGATAGGGAGTTAACGGGAGCTAATTTGAAGTTAACAGGAGTTAGCGGACGAATGTCTTGCTCTTTGAATGCATATAGCAAACGTATCGTCCACTTTTTGACCGCCGTCAAAAGTCAACTCCTTTAACTTCCTAAGTGGCTGAAACTTTCCACATCAACTAACGGCGAACAGGACGTATTGACTGTCCATAGTAGCGATAGTCGGTGTTCTTTGCATCAACAGGTGTGCTTTGGCCAAACACAAAGCTGGTTGCATTGTAGGAAGCCGATGCGCTGATTTGAGATGACCAATAGCCTCCGTATGTACCCTTCAGCATAGTTCCAGAATTGTAACGGAATCCCGGTGCAGGAAGGAAGATGCTGTTGCCATTGCTTTTACTCGTAATCTTAAGACCCATCACCCCATTCTGTGCCTCGTACGAAGTAGTGGTGTATGTGGCATTTACAAGGTCAGCAAACTGCTGTGGAGTAGGTATGCACCAGTCATCTCCCCAACTCTGGGTAGCTGCATCATCCTCGGGCAACAAGACGGTCTGGTTGGTATAGGTTTTACCATTCACAACGCTTCCCACATAGACACCCTTGCTATACCATGAACTCGTTGTCTTTCCATCCTGGCAGGTGTACTTCGTGCAGTACGACTGACTTGACTGCCCTGCAGTCATCCACTTATAAGAACTCCAGCTAAATACGCGTGTGTTACTTGCATCATTAGGGTCGAAGCCATCCACCTCACCCCAGGCAAAGAACAAGCCGGCATCCTCGGGGTTTTCGGCACCCACGTTGCAGGTAGCCCACTTCACGCCACCGGGAAGTCCCAGATCGACATAGGCATGCGACAGTTTCTCGGTTCCTGGCTCCAGACCCAACTGTTGCTGAATGGTGGCAATCTGTGCTTTCAGGGAGTTGATGCTCTCCGTAAGCGTACCCAGCACCTTGAGCAGGCTCTGCGTATCAACAGCGGTTTTGTCTTCTGCGCTACCCGACAATCTGCGCACCAGGGAGGGAACATCGGCTACAGATACATTGTCATCCTGATTGACATCATAAATACTGCGAGCCTTCAACGCAGGCTCCTGAGCTACTGCCATAAGAGTCATGGCGAATAGAGAAATCGTCAGAAAGAATTTTTTCATAACTGGCATTTTTTAAGATTTGTATTGTTTGTGAACACTTTAAAGACAAAAGGATGCATCCTGCTAAAAACAAAAGTAGCTCGTCACAGCGCATTACGCTGAGACGAGCACCCTATATCCATCTTACATGAAAAGGAACTTACTGGAAGAGATGCGCAGCGAACCAATGTCATGGCTGGGCTCTCCAGCCATCATAACACAATGATTCATAGTACATTTCGCGCACACCACCATATTCTTTTCCTTTGTTTTTCTATCCCTTATGTTAATACTTGCGACAAAAATACAAAAAAATCACAAAACAAACAAGAAAAACGACGAAAAACTTTCATCAGTACACTATTCGCTAACTATGAGCTATGAAGGTCGAAGGGCTCGACGAAGTCAACTAACTGTAAGGTTGTTTTTGATGTTTATCGCCTTGAAGAGGATGTCGGCTTCTGAAGGAAAGTGATAGTATGTACTTGGAATTTCAATGGGGAACATCTCGTAGAGTGTTCGCCAGGGAAATTACGAGTGCATACCATCAGGTGCCGCCTGGCGCCCATCCTCTTCAAGGGGGGTTATCTTGTTTTTGTCTTCTAACAAGAAAGATGTCAGTACCATAGGAGTGATTGAAAAAGGGTGGGATACTTTCGCCAAGTAAACTTCTTTCTTTGACGCTTCGGTCATCCTACGGCTTTCACTCGGGTTGAACACGCTTTGCTTACGTCTGGCTTACGTAAAAACACGTAAGCCAGACGTAAGCCAATTGTGCGCACATAGGGTGCTGATTGGAGGCTGACTGAAGGCAAAACGAAGGAAAACTGCCTCGTTTTTCCGTCTGCAAAGATACAAAATCATTATGCGTTTGGCAAATATTTTCATGAAAAAAATTTTCTAAAGCGACTGTGGGTGTTCCATTCCTTCACGCTTCACTCACGGTGCACTCAGGGTGCGCTCACAAATCCGTGGAGAATTGTGAGTGAACTGTGAGTGAAAGTAGTGCGAACCTAAGACGAACACCGAACAAAAAGACCCCTTCTCCTTCCCACAGACAGGGGATGAAGAAGGGGACTTGTAGTCTTTATGTAACCCCACCAAACACAGGTGGCACAAGTAGTTCTATAAACACGAGTGCACAAGCACACAGGTTAATTATTCTTTATTTCTTGGCTTGACTAAAAGCAAAAGTTACTGAGCTAACCGCACAAGGCGAACTGAAAAACCATAGCTGCAGGAGAAGGCGACATTCGAGTCGACATTGCTTGAGTAGAACTCAAAGTAAAGCGCATTGTTCAGGCTGCCAATAAGCGTAGAAGACCAATAGCCGGCACCGTACTCTGCACGGTCCAAGCTCGAACCATTGCGGCTGCCAGCAGCAGGCAGACAAACCAAGCCTAGGGAATTAACCTCATCGAGGGTGTACGACGATTTCAATGTGCTGCTAAAGCCATCAGGGGCTATAATCAGGCAGTTTACCTTGCCGCTTACGGTAACGCCATACTTGCGAAGACTGCTGGCATTTGCACGGGTGTAAATAAGGTAACCCCACTCATCATTGCTCAAAGCAAAACAACCACTTGTGCCATCCACGGTGAGGGGATTCTCCTCGCCACAGAAGAACTTGTCGATGTTGCTTCGGCTTGAGTAATCGCAACTCTGTGCGTATGGCATGTAGCTGGTTTTGCCACTCAGGTAGTCCTTACTACTTGTCCAGAAGAAGTGGCCCACATGGTTGGCATTCCATGAGGTGGGGTAATCGGTCTGGTTGGCCTCGAAGTGGTAGGCAGAGCCATCCCACCAGAGGTTACCCTTGGTGAACTGCACCTTCTTGGTTGAGCTTACGCTGAAGGTACCGTCAATCAGGTTAGCCTTTCCCGAACCACCACCCGAACAGGTACAGCTACCTACCTTAGCCTTCAGGTCGGCAAGCTCGGAAAGAATCTTTCCATACTGGCTCACAAGAATAGCATACTGGTCTGCAAGATTGTTCAGCACGCTAAGCAAACTCTGCGTATCAACGGCAGTCTTATCATCTGTCTTGCCAAGCAACTTATTGGCAAGGGCGGGTACGTCCTGCACCGTCACTTTGTCATCCTGGTTCACGTCATAGATGCTGCGGGCCTTCAGCGTAGGCCCCTGAGCACTTGCCATGAGCGTCATGGCGAAGAGAGAAAGCGATAAAAGAAACTTTTTCATAAAATGTTTGTTTTTGTTAATTATTGGTGATTTATTATTGCTTTCGGTTATTTTTCAAGGATTTTTGCAAAATTAGGTATTTTCCGCTGAACCACCAAATAAAACAAGCAAAAAGGCACATTCGTGGAAATGGCTCACCACCACAGAGTATGAGCGAGAGAGTTTTTTGCGCAGACTTTTTGATCCTTCTTTAGCTGAATGTTTTTATAGCCTACGGCTAGAAATCACAGCTTTGCAGAAATCTTAAGGCTCCGCCAGAAATAATTTCTTCAAAGAGATTTCTTCCTAAAGATTTGTACTTCGTATCCTTCGGTCTCGCGACTTTTGCCTACGGGACAAAAGTATGCCTAGGCAAGTTCCAGCCAAAGGCTATAAAAATCATAATTGAAGAGCCAAAACGTATATCATTCTAAATTAAGCCCAAATCACTTTTCAGTCAAAAAATTTGGAATTCGGGATTTTATTTTGTAACTTTGCAACGAAAGACAAAAAGCCTATATATACGCATGAAAAAGATTATATTCTCACTAATCACCCTATTCTGCTGCCTCGCAGCTACAGCGCAAAGCATCACGGTGAAAAGCCATGTGGTGGATGCCCAGACAGGCGAGGACCTGCCATACGTATCCATCTATGCCAGTCAGGACAACGGTACGCTGACCAACTACGAGGGCGACTTCACCATCGAGGTTGACTCGACTGCCGTGCTGCGCCTGTCGTGCGTGGGTTACCAGGAGACACAGATAAAGGCCATAGAGGCAAAGAAGACCATCAAGATGACACCGCTGACCCACTCGATGCGCGAGGTGCAGGTGCGCGCCTGGCCTAACACGGTGCTGCAGGTGGCCAAGAAGCTGAACAAGGAGTATGAGAGCAAGAAGGGCAAGAAGAGCCAGTACTTCATGCGTATGACCACCACTCTGCGCACACGCGACCTGGTGGAGGCCTTCGTAGAGGCCAACTCGGCCAGCAACCTGCGCGACATAACCATACTGAAAGGCATCAACGGACGACTGACGCAGAAGGGACTGTCGGAACCGGCCATAGCCAGCATGAACTTCCACCACCCCCTGGAGTTAGGGCCGCTGACGCGTGGCGTGGCTTTCTGGAGCAACCTCATGACTCCGCTGAATGCGAGCGGAGACAACATGATAAGGAATATTGTCATGCTTACCCCTAACGCGACGCAAAAAGACATAGAAATGTTTGAGAGCTACGTCTGGGGCAAAGAATCCAAGCTGCAGGGCATCATAGACAACTACGAGGTGACGGGCGAGGAACTGATAGACGAGAACAAGAAACTGATATACCGCATCCAACTGAAGGAGAACCCGAAGAACACATCCAAGCGCGCCATCATGACGGGCACGCTCTACGTAGATGCCAAGACGATGCTGCCCCTGCGCTTTGACGGCAAGGTGGAAAACATGAAGATACAGGCACGTAAGGACATGCAGATAGTGAGCGCACCCATCGACCTGGACCTGCACATCAACTACCGCCACGACAAGAAGTTCACCGAGATAAGCGACATAGCCATCAAGATGAAGAGCGGCGACTTCTCGAACCAGACCTTGCTCTATAACGTGAACGACCTGAAACTGAAAATGAAGGGCAAAAAGCAGAACCGCGCCAAAGAGGACATGCTAAAAAGCGTCAGGGAGGCAGGTTTTGACGTTGACCTCTGGAAACAGGCCAACGTGGTGCAACGCACCAAGGACGAGGAACGACTGGCAGGACTGGAGAACCAGTCGGAACTGGTGGCGGACACCATCGCCCAGCCCACCACCAAGATGGGTAAGCTCATAGACCGTCTGACCCGCTTCAGCCAGAGGATCCCGCAAGAAAAGGTCTATCTGCACATGGACAACACGAGCTACTTCCTGGGCGACACCATCTGGTTTGCTGCCTACACCCGCCAGACGAACAACGACAAGCCTTCGAACATAAGCCATGTGCTCTACGTAGAACTCTACAATCAGGACGGATACATGATGGAGCGCAAGCTGGTAGAGATGCGCGACGGTCGTGGCCACGGCAGCTTTGCGCTGAGCAAGGAGTACTACGGAGGATTCTACGAACTGAGGGCCTACACCCGATGGCAACTCAACTGGGGACTGAAGGAGCACTGGCATTCAGCCGTGAGCAAGGGATGGTATCTGAACAAGGAACAGGAGATGCTGCACTATCGCGACTACGAGAAACTGTACAGCCGTGTGTTCCCCGTGTATGATGCGCCAAAGAAGGAAGGCCAGTATGACGAAAACATGACGACACGCCCCATGCGACGATACTTCAAGAACGACCCAGACAAGCCATCTCTTGAGATGACCCTCTTTCCCGAGGGAGGCGACCTGGTGGAGGGACTGCCCTGCCGTGTGGCCTATGAGGTGCTGTGGGAAGATGGAGAGGAACCGGGCGAAGGCATCCTGAACCTGGGAGATGAAACGGGCAAGCAGGATGCAAAGGATGCCAAGCAGCAGGCCAAGAGTCGCAAGAAACAATCGTCGAAGGAACTAAGAAACGCCACGAAGAAAGGTAAAACAGCTGCACAGAACAGCACGACGCAGGCATTAGCCATGTCCGACACAATACATTGGCAAAAGCATCGTGGCACCTTCACCATCACGCCCACCAAAGACATGGAGCGCACAATCCGCTTTATTGACCGCCAGGGCAACGAAGCCAAGGCCAAGTTGCCAAAGCCTGAGAAAGAGGGCGTTGCACTGCAAGTAGATCAGACGGACACGACGTGGATCTTCAACATGGCCTTCACAACTGGCATGCAGCGCGACAGCCTCGGCATAACCATCATGAACGAGGGCAACGTGCTCAAGGTGCTCACGATGGACAGCCTCATGGCAGACACGCTGCGAGCCTGCCTCACCATGCCTAAGAAGGATTTGCGGGAGGGAGTCAACCAGGTGACCATCTTTGACGTAGATGGACGCATCTGGGCCGACCGACTCTTCTACAACACCCTACCCGACCATGCAACTGCCCAGTCGAAGAGCGACGTGGCCATCACCTTCCTGGGAACCAACGAGGACGACAGCATTCCCAGCGCATCAGCAGCCATTCAGGACATACCTGTCAATGCACTTAGCTTCGGCCCCTACCAGCACATCCGCCTGGGTGTGCAGTCGATGCCCAACTCAGTCATCAGCATGTCTGTACGCGATGCGGCCTACAATGACCAGCTCTACGACAACGCCACCATGCGCACCGAGATGCTGCTGGCTTCGGAGGTACGTGGTTTCATACCCAACCCACAATGGTACTTTGAGAAGGATGACCAGGAACATCGCGACGCGCTCGACCTCCTGCTCATGATACAAGGATGGCGCCGCTTCAACTGGCGTGAGATGGCAGTACCCAACACATGGGAAATAACGCAGAGTGCAGAGGCAACCCCCACCATTAGCGGCCGTGTGTACAACTCTTCCAGCTGGGAGTACCATGACTTCATCCCCGAAGACTATGCCACGATGTCTCGTCTTAACGGTATTTACAACGTGAATAACCCCACTACACTTGCCTATGCCAATCTGTCACAAGATCAAGATTCTGACTCCGATGAAGATGACATCTACAAAATATTTGACCATCTTTATGACAAGACTAATGTAAACGAAGATATTACCAAAGACTACGCTCCCGAGGAGGAGGAGACTGTAGAAGAAGTCTATAACGAGGTAAATGCGGAACAAGAACGGCAAAACGACATGAAGAAGAAGCGGAAGAAAGACGTGGTGCTGCATGCCGAATTGGTATCCATAGACGGCAAGGAAACACGTGCCACCGAGCAATTTACGAAGAATGGGCGTTTCCGCTTTCTCCTGCCTGGCTACTACGGCGAAGCTGTTCTCTTCATTAGTGCCGCCGACACGATGAAGTGGTGGTCGAAAGACATGAAGAAGAAGAAAGAGGATTACCCCTGGATTCAGACGATAGTCAGCGACGAGGAACTGCCAGAGGGCCACAAGAGAAAATTCCGCGTGGAACCTGCCGACTACAAGGTCATCGTTGACTTCCCCTACCCACGCTTCGTCAAGCCTTACAACTATTACCAGCAGCGTCTGCTGGAAACAACAGACAAACTGCTGGGCACAGCATTGCTGGCCGACGGAACACATCAGATGCGTGAGGTGAAGGTAGGTGCCAAGCATGGTGGCATGAAGCGTTTCTCCGACTCTATTCCCGCACTTATCATCGATGCAGAGCAGGCATGGAACGATGCTATCGACGGAGGCATCTACTACCCCAGTCCGGAAATGATTGTCAGCAATTACCTGGGCGACTATGGCCTGGACAATCCCTACAAAAGCGTACCCGTGCCCAATGTAAAGAAGCCGATACTTTCCAGAGATATCGTTCTGCGCTTCGGTTACGACATCACACGACGCGCAACACACAATATCACTACGGCAGAGGACTCTATCTATATGCGTGGCAACCTTGCCTCCATCCGCCCCTACGATCATTTAGGACAGTTGGTGGTCAACATGACACCGGTGGAAATAGCCAAGTACTACGACCGCGCCAGCATCGACAAATACATCATCTATACTGATTACCAGCCACGTCTTGAAGGGAGTAACCGCTATTATGGTTCCAACCTGCCCGAGACCCACATTGCCATCTACCCCTTTGCTGACGATGCCAAAAGGCACGTTTATCGCGACCGTCACTATATACTCAAGGGCTTTGCGTTCCATGACGACTTCTATCACCCCAACTACAAGAACCGTAAACTCGAAGAGAAGCCAAAGGACTACCGACGCACCCTTTACTGGAATCCGGAACTCAAACTCGACAACGACGGAAAGGCCGAAGTCAAACTATATAACAACGGCAAGCATGGACAGATTAGCGTCAGCGCTGAAGGTCTGGCCAAGGATGGTACGATATTAGGGAACTAACGCAAACTACTTGAGTATTGCGCGCAAGTATTCGGGGGTATAGCCCACGTTACTCTTAGCTACCTTCTCGGGTGTGCCGCAAGAGAGGAGCTTGCCACCGCCACGACCACCTTCGGGTCCCATGTCGATGATGTAATCGGCACTCTTGATGACATCCAGGTTGTGTTCGATAACCAAGACGGTATTTCCCTTGTCAACCAGTCTGTTGATGACTGTAAGCAACTGGCGAATGTCATCAAAATGCAGACCTGTGGTAGGCTCGTCAAGAATGTAGAAGGTATTGCCCGTATCTTTCTTGGCTAATTCAGTAGCCAGTTTGACACGCTGGCTTTCACCTCCCGAAAGCGTAGTACTGGGCTGACCAAGCTTCAAGTAGCCAAGGCCCACCTCTTGCAAGACCTTCACCTTGTTCAATATGCTGGGTATGTGGTCGAAGAACTCAACCGCCTGATTGATGGTCATGTCCAGTACATCGGCAATGCTCTTGCCACGATAGCGCACCTCCAGCGTCTCACGGTTGTAGCGCTTGGCCTGACACTCATCGCAAGGCACATACACATCGGGCAGGAAGTTCATCTCTATGGTCTTATAGCCATTGCCCATGCAAGCCTCGCATCGGCCACCCTTCACGTTAAACGAGAAACGTCCTGGTTTGTAGCCACGTATCTTAGCCTCGGGCAGTTGCACAAAGAGCTGTCGGATGTCGTTGAACACACCGGTATAGGTTGCGGGATTGGAGCGTGGTGTACGTCCCAAGGGACTTTGATCTACATCCACTACCTTGTCAATATGTTCTATGCCTGTAATAGACTCGTACGCAAGGGGTTCGCGGAGCGAGCGGTAGAAATGTTGCGAAAGTATGGGGTGCAAGGTGTCATTGATGAGCGTACTCTTTCCGCTGCCGCTGACACCCGTCACGCAGATGAACGTGCCCAAGGGGAAATCCACATCCACCCCTTGCAGGTTATTGCCCTGTGCTCCACGAAGTGAAAGGAAGGCTCCACTACCCTTCCTGCGTTTTGCAGGTATCTCTATCTTCATCTGTCCGTTGAGGTAACTCGACGTCAGCGTGTTCTTCTTTATCATCTCAGGATAAGTGCCCTGAAACACAACCTCTCCACCCAGACGACCGGCACGCGGTCCCATGTCCACGATGTAGTCGGCACTCTCCATCATCTCCTGGTCATGCTCTACTACGATGACGGTATTGCCAATGTCGCGCAACGACTTGAGCGAACGTATGAGACGACGGTTGTCACGCTGATGCAAGCCAATGGAAGGCTCGTCGAGGATGTAAAGCACGTTGACCAGCTGACTGCCAATCTGAGTGGCCAGACGGATGCGCTGGCTCTCTCCACCAGAGAGGCTCACGCTACTACGGGAAAGCGAGAGATAATCAAGACCCACGTCGAGGAGGAAATGCAGACGGGTGCAGATTTCCTTGATAATCTCGGGGGCAATCTGTCTCTGGAAGTCTGTCAGTTTTTCATCCAGATGCCTCATCCATTGATAAAGCTCCGACACGTCCATATTGGAAAGATCGGCAATGTTCTTGCCTGCAATACGGAAGTAGAGCGACTCCTTCCTCAAACGCTGGCCATGGCACTCGGGACAGACGATGGTACGAATCTGCGTAGCATCCTCTTCATCCTCCTTCCGACTTTTACTGATGGCAGACAGGAAAGAAGAAGCCTCATCAAAGGAGTCTTCCTCATTCTGCACCTCCTTGCCACCTACAAGGGTGATATAACCCAAGCCATGGCAATGCGGACAGGCACCTTGAGGTGAGTTGAACGAGAAATCATGCGGAGCTGGTTCACGATAGGCAATGCCACTGGTAGGGCACATCAGGTGACGGCTGTAATGGCGTACTTCCTCGGTAGCCACGTCATAGACAAGCATCTCTCCACCACCCTGTTTCAAGGCAGCAGCCACACTATTCTGCAATCGGCGGTCATCCTTGTCCTGTACCACCAGTCTGTCCACAACTACCTCGATGTCATGGTTTCTGTAACGGTCGAGCTTCATCTGCGGATATATCTCCTGAATCACATTGTCCACACGGACATAGAGGAAGCCCTTACGCAGAACCGACTCAAACAGTTCGCGGTAATGACCCTTACGGTTCTTGACAAGAGGTGACAGCAGATAGACCTTTCGGCCCATGTATCGTTCAAGGATGAGATTGATAAGCTGCTCTTCCGTGTACTTCACCATCCTCTCGCCTGTGACATAGCTGAAAGCCTCGCCAGCACGTGCAAACAGGAGTCGCAGGTAGTCATAGATTTCGGTAGTAGTGCCCACCGTACTGCGAGGGTTCTTGTTGGTGGTCTTCTGCTCAATGCTGATTACAGGCGAAAGACCCGTTATCTTGTCCACGTCAGGACGTTCCAGATTGCCCAGGAAGTTACGAGCATACGCCGAGAAGGTCTCGATGTAGCGACGCTGTCCTTCTGCAAATATTGTGTCAAAAGCCAAACTCGACTTGCCACTACCACTAAGTCCGGTGATAACGGTTAGGCTGTTGCGTGGAATCTCCACATCAACATCTTTCAAGTTGTGTACTCGCGCGCCGTAAACATTTATCATAGTTACATTTCAATTTTTAAAAGCTAAGTGGACGCTAATCCTCTCCTCCTGTGTTCTTGGCCCCGTTGTCATAGCCAGTAAGCACATTCACGTCCTTTCGGATATTGTATTTTCGTCCATCGGCTCCTTGTGCGGCCACCACGACGTAATACACACCATCACGCACCTTCTGTCCATGCCAGGTGCCATCCCATCCATCCTGCTCACGGTCGGGATTCGACCAAGAGTAAATGCGCTGTCCCCATCGGTTGAAGATAGTGGCCTTGAATGACACGATACTCTGAAACTCAGGCTTTGCATTATACACATCGTTGTACCCGTCACCATTGGGCGAGAAGGCATTGGGCATCTCCAGTTTCGAACTGCTGATGCTCACCACAATGGGATTCTCCTCCCCTGCCTCAGGCCATGTAATGGTATCGCCATCCAGCACGAAGGTAGCATAAAGCTGAACCATAAAAGTACCACTATTGACAAACGTGTAATCAATATCCTGCTCAAACCTATGCACGAGTACCTGCTTGGGGTCATCCACATTCCATATCTTCCACTCAAAACGAATGTCGCCCTTTATCTCGTCATCGGGGTTGGCCGTAAAATGAGCCACGAGCGGAGCACCCTGGGCAGATGAGGCATCAGTAATCTCCTCACCCGAGGGAGTGATATAGACTGCACTGGGGTCGCATTTCTGAGCATGCACAACCACAGAAACAAAGTATGCAAATATAGTAAACAAAAGGTGTTTCATATTGACAAACCGCTTATTTTTTGCAAAAATAACAAATTCTCGCGACTTATTCATCAAATCATAGCGAATATTTTTGTTTTTAAGCTAACTTAAACTAACTTTGCATGACCAAATAGGATAAGAGTAAGGTGAAGCGTTACATACTTCCACCTAAAAAACATACAATAACAAAAATGAAAACAAGAAACATACTGGTCACTTTAGGCCTTGTCTTTTCGCTCAACATCACAGCCCAGAGCTCACAGCATACCGTGAAACAGGGCGAGACGGTGTATGCCATCAGTCGCAAATATGGTGTATCGCCCACTGACATTCTTCGTCTTAATCCCAATCTGGGAAATGGTGACAAGATTCATCCCGGACAGGTCATCAAGTTGCCCGCAGCAGGTAGTGCAACAGTCGCTCCTGCTACTCCTTCTGCCCCCAAACCAGCCGCTACTCAGACAAAGCCTGCCGCAAACACCCCAGCAGCCACAAAGCCTGTAGCCACACAGCCCAAGCCTGCAGCTACAAATACTCCCGTGGCTACCAAGCCTGCAGCCACAGCGCCTGCGCCAACGACCACCCCCCCAAAAGCTAAGGAGCAACCTGCCACACAACCCACGCCTCCCCCTGTCGCACAACAGAAAAATGAGAAGCCCAGCTACATCATCGAGGTCCCCAAGAAATCGAGTGCACCTGCGGCAACTCCCGAGAAGTCATCCAAGTACAGCAATTTGAGCAACCCCTACAAAGAGTTGTACCGCATCCAGAAGAAGGACAACCTGTATCGCATTGCCCTTAACTATGGCATGACTGTAGAGGAGATTCTGGCTGTGAATCCCGGATTGACAGCAAAATCGAAACTCAAGAAGGGTGAGTTCCTTTACATACCCTACTCTAATGCCGAGCGTAAGGCCGAGGCCGAGCGCCTTGCGGCAGAGAAGGCTGCGGCAGAGGCTGCCAAGGCTGCACAGATGAGCACGCACAGCAAGCACGTAAGCATAGCAGTCATTCTGCCTCTAAAGGATGGCGGTGACCGTGGCAGCAAGATGTTGGAATTCTATCGTGGCATACTGATGGCAGCAGACAGCATCAAGCATCAAGGCACATCGGTTGACGTGTATGCCTACCATAGCGGATCGACCATTGCCGACATCAACTTCGTGCTGCAGAAGCCTGAACTCAAAAACGTAGATTTCGTATTTGGCCCTCTCGATGTGATACAGGCATCTGCTGTGACCGACTTCTGCACGCAGAACAACATCAAACTGGTGATGCCTTTCTCCACCACCAATTCCTACGGACAGAACAATCCTCTTGTCTATCAGGCTTCTATCAGTACGGAAACCGCCCGTAAGAATGCCGCCGACATAGTGGGTGCACACTTCACCAACTACAACTACATCATTCTCAATACCGGCAATGCCGACGACCGCGGAACACGCTTTACTGCCGAGCTACGCAATCAGATTACCGCTCGTGGATTTACCGTGAAGTCGCTCATCATGAATGCCGATGAGACCACCTACAAGGGAGCCTTCAACCAGTTCCGCAACAATCTGGTGATTGCCGATGCCTCAAGTCTGGCAGCCACCACAGCACTTGTCAACAAGCTTGACGCATTCAGACAGGCACACCCAGAGTTTAAGATCAGCTTGCTAGGATATCCCGAATGGCCTACCTATGTAAGTTCATTGCTTTCACAGTTCTATGCCCTCGATACGTATGCCTACACCACGTTCTACCGCAATCCCACGGATCAACGTGTGAAGGACTTCGAATACCGTTTCCGCCAGAACTACAAGAAAGACCTTGCCCACACATTCCCCCGCTATGGCATGTATGGATTTGACTTGGCATACTACTTCATGAACGGTCTGTCAAAGTTGGGTGAGTATTTCGACGAGATGCAATCAAGCATAGAATACAAACCCTATCAGAACTCATTCAGTTTTGACCAGGCAAATCCCAATAGCGCTCACATCAACAACAAGATCAATTTGGTTCACTTCAAGACAAACCAGCGTATTGAGGTCATCAAGTAGCTATGAGAATTCACAAATTCCCTCTCAGTTTACTATTCCTATTGCCTACCTGCGCACAAGCACAGGTAGGCGAGGTTCGTAATGAATTCGCGGTAGGCTTCAATGGTGGATATGTGCTGAACCAAGTAAGTCTGCAGCAACCTTCTGTTCCCATGCTCTGGAAACCAGGCATGACACTAGGTATTACAGCCCGCTATACCTGCGAAAAATACTTCAGTATGCTATGCGCCCTGCAAGCCGAGATTAACTACACACAGATGGGTTGGAAAGAGGAGATTGAATACGTTCCCAAAGATGGAAGTGCCCCCGACACCTACGAGCGCAACATCAACTACGTGCAATTGCCCCTCTTAGCGCGTCTTGCTTTCGGCAAGGAGCAACGTGGCGTGATGGGCTATCTCATTCTGGGTCCACAAGTAGGTTTTTATCTGAACGACAGCGACAAGAGAACAGGCAAGTGGGATGAAGAAACGCTCTCACAGCGCCCCAACCACGTAGTAGCTCAATACGACCTGCCTGTACACAACAAGTTCGACTATGGCATCACAGCAGGTCTTGGCATAGAGTTCAACACCTCCATTGGTCATTTCCTTGCCGAAGGTCGTTACTACTTTGCCCTCTCGGACGTATTCAAGAACGGAAAGGGAGAAGCATTCGGCCGCTCCTCCAACAGCACCATTGTAGCTAAGGTAAGCTACCTATTTGACGTAAAGAAATAGAAAACGCATACAACCGGATGCACGTCCATCGGGAATGTATCGGGAATGTATCGGGAATGTATCGGGAACGTATCGGGCATCAGCGTGGCGTACGTCTTATTCACCTTCGCCCGTCGTAGCTTCGGAAACAGATACAAGAAAGGGCTCTTCTCAACAAATGGAAGAGCCCTTTTATAATATTGTACACACGTACGCGAAAATCCATTATCTTAATCTTTCAAGCGACTTGATAAGAAGCTGATCCTTCAGGATGCCACGGAAGGCAAGATAGCTGAGTACCAAAGCCACAAAAGGCATAGCAACCCACACCGTAGGACGGAAACTGCTCAGCAATGGTAGTCCATTGTTATGGTTAAACAGCATTATGAATGCCAAACCTGCAATGTAATAGCCAATGAGCAAAAGCATGGAAAGGTTGACTACGCGCATCTGCAAGGCACGCTTCTTAAAGAGAAAGATACCAATGGTGAGCAAGGTGCATACCAGAGCCAACAAAGCAAACAAACTTGCCCAGGGCATTACCACATGTGAAATAACGCCATTACTCTCTGGATCGACACTCAACCACAAATTATACAAGTCAGCCAAAGGGGTACTGTCTTCTGCAAGAATCACTCCGATAGGATTGCACATGCACAACACAGCCGCTACGATGGCCAGCAACATGTATAAGGTTTGAATACGCTGAATCATAGTATGATTAGTTCATCAACTCGGTTTCGCGGTTGGGATTACGGAAATAAACCTTACCCTCGACAAACTCCTGCGTAGCGATGAGTGTAGGCTTGGGCATACGCTCGTAGAAGCGTGAGATCTCAATCTGCTCACGATTCTCAAAGGTCTCCTCCAAATTATCACCACGGGTAGCAAACTCGGTAAGCTTCTTTGACAACTCGTCCTTGATGTCTGCGCCAATCTGATTTGCACGCTTGCCGATGATAGCTACGCTCTCGTAGATATTACCGGTTTGATCACAAAGGTTCATCACGTCACGGGTAACCGTGTTAGTGGGTGCATTACTCTTCTTGTAGTCCATTATATTATAATTTAAATATTTGCTATAATTTTAGTCTTCCTCATCGCCAATCTTGATGTGCTTACGCTTCACAATGCTTTCGGCATTGGCCAAGATATTCTTTGCCTCAGACACGTATTTTGATTCGGGATAATCGTTCACAAACGAATAATACTCATCAATGGCGCTGCGGAAACGCTCAATGCGCTTCTCCTCCACGCTCTGTCGGGCCAGCTGATACTTACTGCGGAGAATAAGAATGGAGAGTTCCTCGCGACGGGTGGGCGATGCATAAGGGAAATCCTTCAAGGCATTCTCCGCGGTGACAATGCAAGCATCGTAGTTACTACCACCAAAGGCACAATTGTTCATGTAGTCACCCAAGTCGTAATAGAGACGAGCCGTGATAAGTTCCTTCTCCACCAACATATCCTGAAGGTCAGCCACACATTTCTGTGCGCGATCCCTCAAGCGTGATTGTGGATGGTAGTCAAGGAAGGTTTGGAACTCCTTGATGGCATCCCAGGTACTTGTCTGGTCGAGTCGCACATCGGGCACCTCGTTGTACAAAGACAAGGCAGAGTAAAAACGAGACTGCTCGGCAAAGATACCCTTGGGATAGGTCTGATAGTATTTCTTGAAATAATTGGCTGCTGTCTCATAGTCACGAAGTTCAAACTCACTCTGAGCCAACATATACAAGCACTCCTCTCCATTGGCAGTACCCTTCATAAGAACGAGCAGGTCACTAAGAAGGGATGACGAACGCATATAGCTACCTTCGACAAAGCAAGCCTTTGCCTCCTCATAGCGATACTCAAAATCGGAAGACTTCTGCACAGTCAGATATTGACCGCACGAAGCCAGCGTCATGAGAATGGGAAGTATGAATATTGCAAAAAAGTTCTTCTTCATTTTTGTCCTAATTTTCACTAAACGGAGGCAGCAAAACGCGACGAGCCATTTTTCGCTCCCCTAAATAGCGCGCAAAGTTAAGGCTTTTCCTTGACACTCACAACAAATTAACACTTTTTTTGCTTCTTCGCGCGACTAAATAGGTACATATTTAGCATATTTCGCTAATTATATGTATTTTTGCCGTTCATTTTGCAATTTCCTCATCCAAATATGAATTTCGAACTGACATCAGCCTACCAGCCTACGGGCGACCAACCCGAAGCCATCAACCAACTCGTGCAAGGCATTGAGGAGGGTACTCCTGCACAGGTACTACTGGGTGTGACGGGTAGCGGTAAGACGTTTACCATTGCCAACGTCATACAGCGCATCGGGCGCCCCACCCTCATACTCAGCCACAACAAGACACTTGCCGCCCAGCTGTATGGCGAGATGAAGGCATTCTTTCCCCACAATGCCGTAGAGTACTACGTGTCATACTACGACTACTATCAGCCAGAGGCTTACATCCCCTCCACAGACACCTACATAGAGAAGGATCTTGCCATCAATGACGAGATTGACAAACTGCGACTGGCAGCCACCTCTGCCCTACTCTCAGGACGCAAGGACGTCATCGTAGTGAGTTCGGTAAGCTGCATCTATGGTATGGGTAATCCATCGGCATTCTATGACAACGTGATAGACCTCAAAGTAGGACAATGCATAGACCGTAACCATTTGCTGCGCAGACTCTTGGACTCGCTTTACGTCAGAAATGACGTCTCACTCTCACGAGGCGAAGTACGCGTGAAAGGCGACACCATCGACGTGGCACTTGCCTACTCTGACAACCTGCTGCGCATTACTTTCTTCGACGATGAGATTGAATCGTTGGAAGAAGTGGACAGCGTCTCTATGATGCGCTTGGGCAAATTCCCCGAATACCGCATTTACCCCGCCAACCTGTTCCTTACCACCAAGGAGACGCAGGAGGCTGCCATCGCCAAGATTCAGGCTGACCTGGCAGAACAGGTGGCTTTCTTTGAGGAAATAGGCAAAACTGTTGAAGCCAACCGATTACAGGAACGCGTCAACTACGATATCGAAATGATTCGCGAACTTGGGCATTGCTCGGGCATAGAGAACTACAGCCGCTATTTTGATGGAAGAGAACCGGGAACACGTCCGTACTGCCTGCTGGACTTCTTCCCCGACGACTTTCTCATGGTCATTGACGAGAGCCACGTCAGCGTGCCGCAGATAGGTGCCATGTATGGGGGTGACCAAGCCCGTAAGAAGAACCTGGTGGAGTATGGCTTCCGACTGCCAGCCGCCAGAGATAACCGTCCCCTGCGCTTTGAGGAGTTTCAGGAGATGGTGCACCAATGCATCTATGTCAGCGCCACGCCAGCAGACTTTGAGTTGAACGAAAGCGAAGGCATCATCGTGGAACAGGTAATCCGTCCCACAGGTCTTCTTGATCCCGTCATTGAGGTACGTCCCTCACAGAATCAGGTGGATGACCTCATGGAGGAGATACAACAACGTATTGAGCGTGACGAACGATGCCTTGTGACCACGCTTACTAAACGCATGGCAGAGGAACTGACAGAATACCTCGTCCGCCATAACATACGAACTCAGTACATCCACTCGGACGTTGACACGCTGGAACGAGTAAAAATTATGGACGGACTGCGTGCAGGCGAATTTGATGTCTTGGTAGGTGTCAACCTGCTGCGCGAGGGTCTTGACCTGCCAGAGGTTTCACTCGTAGCCATCCTGGATGCCGACAAGGAGGGTTTCCTTCGCAGCCATCGTTCGCTCACCCAGACGGTGGGACGTGCTGCCCGAAACATCAACGGAATGGCCATTATGTATGCCGACCGCATCACGCAAAGTATGCAGCAAACCATAGACGAGACTAACAGAAGACGCGAAAAGCAACTGCGATACAACGAGGAGCATGGCATTACGCCTCAAGCCATAAAGAAAGCCCGCATGATGGGCAACCTTGTTGAACTGGGACAACAGCAGGAGAAGCGTGTCTATGTGGAGCCTGAGACACCCATGCTGCAAGTGGCAGAGGAAGAGGCACAGCCCCTTTCATTGGACGAAAAGAGAAAACTTATTGACAAACTGCGCAAGCAGATGCAAGAGCAGGCCAAGAAGCTTGACTTTGTGGAGGCTGCCAAGACACGAGACAAGATGCTTGCTCTCATGGCTACTGTGGAAGAATAGCGTTACAGTTCATAGTGCATAGTCCATAGTCCATAGTGCATAGTTCTTAGTGCATAGTCCATAGTTGTCAGTACCAGATTTCCCACAAGCCACCAGCCATGATGTCCGTATATTCAAGGTAGGTCTTGGTGTAGTTCTTGCCATTCAGCTTCATCTTCTTAATGCAAGGCTTATCCTTTGCACCTCCATGCGTAACGATGGTGAAAGTCTTTCCCTCGCCCACATGAACCACGGCTTTCTCTACTATCGGACTTCCAATCTGATAGCGTCCACCACAGGGCTCTACCTGATACAGACCCAATGCTGAGAGAATATACCACGCGGACATCTGTCCTACGTCCTCGTTGCCACACAGTCCGGCTGGCTGGTCGGTATAGAGTTCATCCATCACCTTGCGCACCATGCGCTGGGTCTTCTCGGGTTGCCCCACATAGTTGTAAAGATAAAGCGTATGGTGGCTGGGCTCATTGCCATGCGCATACTGACCTATCAAACCCGTAATGTCGGGGTTGGCATGTTCGCCCAGGTCGCTGTCGGCGGTAAAGAGCGAGTCCAGACGACCAATGAAGGCATCCTTGCCTCCCAGCGTCTCCACCAATCCCATCACATCGTGAGGCACAAGCCATGTGTACTGCCAGGGGTTTCCCTCCGTATAATCGCCCGTCTGATGACCAGGATTGAAACCCTCTGCCGTACGGAACCTGCCATCCTTCGACAAGGCACGCATACAACGGACACGAGGGTCAAAGAGTTTCTTGTAGTTGCGCGAGATAGCATCAAAATGCACACTATCCTCTTTGTGCCCAGTAAGACCCGCTACCTGTGCAGCACTCCACTCTGCCAGGAAATACTCAAGGTTTTTGGCCACCGTCTCACCCTCCGTTCCGTCATAGGGCAGATAACCCAATTCTTCCAGATAATGCTTGCCACGATTGGGCTTCAGCATAGACGACCTGATGGCTTGATAGGCCTCTTCGTAATCGAAACCCTTGACGCCTTTCAGGCAAAGGTCTGCCATTACCGGAATGGCAGGGCAACCCACCATGCAATAGGTCTCGTTGCCATGCAGGTGCCATACGGGCAACTCGCCCTTTCGTTCCTTGGCAATGGCCAGCATAGACTGCGCCAGATTGGGCAAACGGTCGGGCATGATAAGCGTCATGAGGGGATGGGCAGCCCTGTAGGTGTCCCAAAGCGACCAGGTGGTAAGGTTTTCAAACTTTGCCGAACGATGCACCTGATAGTCTGCCCCACGATAGTCGCCATTCACATCGTTCCACGTCTGAGGCGCCACCATGAAGTGATACATCGAGGTGTAGAAGATGCGCTTCTCGCGCTCCGTGCGGAACTCAGCCTCCACACGCGACAATTCCTTCTCCCACTCGTCAGAAGCCGCCTTGCGAACCGCCTCGAAGTTCCAGTCGGGTATCTCGTGTGCCAGGTTGTTGATGGCATTCATCTCGCTCGTAGGCGACAAGGCCACCTTGCACTCTATCGTCTCACCCGGTCCTACGGCAAAGATAGCCTGACCATATGCAGCATCCTGACCGTCGGTAAGGAAGCCCTCCATTGGTTTGCTGAACTGGATGCAGAAATACACATGTTGCTCGGCAGCCCATCCACGGCTCACCCTGTAGCCCACCAACGTCTGCTGGTCCATCTGCATGATGCGGGTACTGACAGGACTGTCGCCCACCCCATTCTGCAGATCCACCACAATACGGGCATTCCCAGAGCCTTTGGGCCAGGAATAGCGATGGTAGCCCACACGCCGGGTGGAAGTCATCTGGCAGAGTATCTTGGAACGGTCGAGCACCACCTGATAATAGCCCGGCTGCACCACCTCGGTCTCATGTCGGAAGCCTGAGGCCAGTCCCTCGCGACTGAGTTCCACCTCGCCCATGGCAGGCATCAAGGCTACGTCGCCAAGGTCGCTGCAACCCGTACCGCTGAGATGGGTATGTGCGAAACCCACTATCTGCGTCCCGCTATAGTGATAGCCGGAACACCAGTCCCACCCGGTCTCCAACTGGGTAGGTCCCACGTTTACCATGCCATAAGGCACATTAGCCCCCACAAACACATGACCATGGTCGGCCGTGCCTATCATAGGATCCACAGCATCTACCCACCGCTGAGCCGAGGCTGTCAATGTAAAAGCAGAAAGAACGAGTAATAATATTTTTTTCATGATACGTTTTTTTTCAGATATTTGGCATTTATCTCACGCAGTATGTCATCATGCCACAACCACATTATCAGCAGATACACCACAGCAGAGATGAAGACACGCGATATCAGGAGCATCCACAGGTTGGTGAGGCACATCGTAGAGAAATAGGCAGAAGACACGGCTGCCAGCGAGGCCAGCAGATAGGGTGCCACATCGGCACACAACATACGCCACCGCATACCCAGGTATCTACGTGCAAACGTCTGCCACACGCCAATCCAGAGTATCTGAAAGACCACAAAGGACACCACCATGGGGATGATGCCTAACGACATGAAGCACACCACCACGGCAATCTGCATGACGACCTGCGAGACGCCCAGCCACAGATAGACCCTGCCCTTGCCCGATGAAACGGTAAGATTGCGGTAAAGGGTGTACAGAGGGAGGAAAGCACCTCCTATACACAGAATGCGCATCATGGGGATGCAGTCAACCCACTTCTCGCCTATCGACACCAGGATGAACTCTTCTGCCACAACCGCCAGGCCCAACATGGCTGGCATGGCAAAGAAGGCCGTGAAGCGAAGCAGTTTGCGGAATACGCGCAACTCACGCTCCTTGTCGTCCGTAACCTCCACCAGTACCGTCTGTGCCAGCTGTCCCACGGTCTCAGACACCATCTTCGAGGCCATCAGGTTCCATTTGTTTGCCTGCGTGAAATTACCAATGACCGACTTGCTTTTGAAATGGCTACCCATGACAAAGGTCAGCAAATGCTCGGAAAGGGTATTGACCACATTCGTGACAAGCATGTGCATGCCGAAACCCATCATACTGCGTACGGGCGCAAAGGAGAAGTGCAAGGAAGGCAACCAACGGCAATAGAAGAACCTACCCAACGTGATGAATGTGATGTACGTGAGTTGCTGAGCCACCAGACTCCAATACGACATATCATTCATAGCCATGACAATGCCCACCACCCCAGAGAGCACCAAGGCCGTAAGACTGAGTATGGCAATCTCCTTGTTCTTCAGGTTCTTTCGCAAATAAGCTCCGGAGGAGATCGACAAACCAGCAATCACAAAACCCAGGAACACCACTCTGGAGACCTCAACCAGACAAGGCATCTCAAAATGCCATGCCAGCAAAGGCGCACAAAAGAAGAGGATGGCATAGAGCGAGACGCTCATCATGAGGTTGAACCAGAAGACGGAGTCGTAATCGCGCTTAGTGGGATTCTGCAAATTGATTAGTGCCTGCGAGAAACCGCTGTCCTGCAAGTTGGCTGCAATAGTTGAGAAGATTACCAGCACGCCCGTGACACCATAATCGCTAGGGGTAAGAAAATGAGCCAACACGATGCCAAACACAAGGTTCAGCACCTGTGTAGCGCCATTGTTCACAGCACTCCACATCAAGCCTTTTGCCGTCTTATCCTTTAAGTCGCCTTTCATCACTTTACATTTAGTATGCAAAGATACATAATTTATAGTAATAATGCACCTATAAAGCCCTACATTATTTAAAAAACTTGCGAACAACCCTGACCCGAAGGGGCGCGGGTGAGAGTGATACGCACAAAAAAAGGAAGCCTCTAAGCTTCCTTCTTTGCGGTGCGTACGGGACTCGAACCCGTGACCCCATGCGTGACA
>JAKSLO010000031.1 GCA_024401185.1 Bacteroidaceae bacterium
CAACGACCCCATGATTAACAGTCATGTGCTCTAACCAACTGAGCTACTGAAGCAGGTTGCTTGGCGAATGCCGAAGCCGTTTTTTGCGTTTTTTTGAGTTTTTCTCTCAATTGCGGTGCAAAAGTAGTTGTTTTTTCGGAAATATGCAATATCTTTGCAAAAAAAATAGCAAAAAATATGAAAATAATTGGAATTGGTAACGCTTTAGTCGATGTTTTGGCCTGTTTGGGGGATGATTCGCTCCTAAATGAGCAAAGATTGAAGCGTGGCGGAATGGAACTCATAGACGATGAGCGATACAAGCAAATTAGCAAGGTTCTCGAGAACTATGATACGGAAATGGCCACGGGCGGTTCTGCGGGAAATACAATTTTGGCATTGGCCAACCTTGGTGCTCGTCCTGGTTTTATCGGTAGGGTAGGCAATGACTTCATGGGAGAGTTCTTTGCCCAGAATTGTGAGAAGATGGGCATTGAGGCCCGTCTGGCTCATGGTGCTGGTTCTACAGGCGTGGCCAATACCTTTATCTCGAACGACGGGGAGCGCACTTTTGCCACCTATCTGGGAGAAGCTGCCAAACTGGAGACAACCGACGTCACTCCTGAGATATTGAAGGACTATGGACTTATCCATATAGAAGGTTATTTGGTGCATGACCACGAACTGATAGAGTCGGTGGCCCGATTGGCCAAGTCACAGGGGCTGAAGATCAGTCTTGACCTTGCCAGCTACAATATTGTGGAAAACGACCTTGCCTTCTTCCGTCACCTGGTGTCGGAATACGTTGACATCGTCTTTGCCAACCAGGAAGAGAGTGCCGCCTTTACCTCTGGCAAGAATCCTGAGGAGGCCCTTCTTGAAATTGCCGGGATGTGCGAGGTGGCTGTTGTTAAGCTGGGTAAGAATGGCAGTAGTGCCAAGTGTGGCGACCAGATATGCCGTGTGCCTGCTTGTGAGGCGAAAGTTTTGGATACTACGGCTGCAGGTGATTTCTTTGCAGGAGGTTTTCTCTATGCTTACAGCCAGGGACGTTCGTTGAAGCAATGTCTCGAGGCGGGTTCGTTGCTTAGCAGCAAGGTGATTCAGGTCATTGGCACCAAGGTGACCGAAGAAACCTGGCAGGAAATCAGGAAAGAGGTGATAGGGTAAGGTGAAACTCTTAAAATTTATGAGTAGAAAATGAAGAGAAGATTTAGATTAGTTCTGGTGGCTTGCATGTGCTCGCTGTGTGCCTGGGCTCAGAAGACTGAGAACCACAATGGTAGCATTGCACGTAATCTTGAAACGTTCAATGAGATATATCGGCAGTTGGACCTGATGTACATGGATTCGCTCAATGCCGATACGGTGATAGGGTGGGGTATCAACGCCATGCTGAACAGCGTGGACCCCTATACGGTTTACTATCCCGAGGATGACGACGAACTGATGGTTATGGCACAGGGCAAGTATGCTGGTATGGGCTCCATCATCAGGTTCCACAAGAAGGAGGACCGTACCGTAATCAGCGAACCCTACAAGGGAAGTCCCAGCGATTTGGCAGGACTGAAGGCAGGAGACGTGATTCTGAGTGTAGATGACAAGGATACTAAAGGCATGGCCGTAAGTACTGTCAGCAATCTTTTGCGTGGTGAAGCCGGAACCACCTTCAAGCTGAAGGTACAGCGAAAGGGCGAGAAGGAGCCACGTACGGTTACCATCACGCGTCAAACCATCACTATACCCCATGTTCCTTATTATGGTATGGTGCGCGAGGATGTGGGCTATTTGCTGCTGACGGGCTTTTCTGAAACGGATGCCCAGCAGGTACGAGCTGCCGTGATGGATATGAAGGGCCAGGGTGCCAAGTCGCTGGTGCTGGATTTGCGAGGCAATCCAGGTGGAGCGCTCGACGAGTCGGTCGATATTGCCAATCTGTTCTTACCCAAAGGCACGAAGGTGGTATATACCAAGGGCAAGAAGAGTGCGGCTAACCGAGAGTACTACACTCGTTTGGAACCCATCGACACCATTATGCCCATTGTGGTGATGGTGGATGGTGGAAGTGCCTCGGCAGCCGAAATTCTTAGCGGTTCGTTGCAGGACATGGACCGTGCCGTCATAGTGGGAGCAAGAACCTATGGCAAGGGTATCGTGCAATCTATTCGCGAACTGCCCTATGGTGGCAATCTGAAGATAACCACCAGCCGTTATTACATTCCCAGCGGACGTTGCATTCAGGCTTATGACTATCGCCACCTCAATCCCGATGGCTCGGCCAAGTCGCTTCCCGACAGCCTCACACAACTCTTTCATACTAAAGGCGGACGTGAAGTGCGCGATGGTGGTGGCATCAAGCCGGATGTGGTGATGGAACAGGACACCCTGCCCACCATCATCTACGACTTGGCAGCCAGCGATGCCTTGTTCGACTATTGCACCCATTACGCGCAGAGTCATCCTACCATTGCCCCCGCCGGTCAGTTCCGTATGACGGATGCTGAGTATGAGGAGTTTGTGCAGTTTATCAAGGATGCAGGCTTTACCTACAACCGACGTAGCGATGAGGTGCTGAAGTTGCTTCGCGAGATGGCCAAGCGTGAGGGCTATCTTGACAATTGCCAAACGGAGCTGGAGGCTTTGGAGGCTAAGCTGAATGGTGATCTGGATGCCGATTTGCGACGCTTCCGCAAGGATATAGAACCTTATATAGCTGACGATCTGGTGCGCCGTTACTATTACGAGAGTGGAGGCTGCCGCCAGCAACTTGCCAAGGACAAGGTGTTCGACAAGGCTCTTGAGATTCTGGCTGATCCATCAGCCTATCGCAGGATTCTTGGAAAATAATAACAGCTTGCAAAAGGTGGTTTTTGTCCCGCCTTCTCCTTACCTTCTCCCGAGGTTTCCCCGAGGTTCCTACACAAATCCGTGGAGAACCGTGTAGGATGCTCGGGTGAAAGTCGGGTGAAGCCTAAATGATTACAACTAATTCAAAACTCATACAAACATGCGTCAGAATCGTAAAAAACTGAATCAATCCATCATGTATGGCGTGATGGGAATGGCCATCGTGGTACTGCTTGTTGTGCTGTTGTTCTGGTATATCTGGATGGATGGACAGACACCAGTGCCCAGCGAATAAGTACGAAAATAGTAGCCACCCCCTAACCCCCGATGGGAAAAGGAGCAATGTTGAAATAACTAACTTGTTATTAGAAGCACGTCAATAACATCTATTTTTGTGCGATACATAAAATATTCTTAGGATAATTGATGGGGGAATCGAATAATTTTGTACTTTTGCAGTATTATAGTTATTCTCCGATAGTTGCATTGATATGAGAAAAGACCTTGTCATAGATAATAAAATTGAGCAGATGGCTCTTTTATCTCCTTTTGTAGAAGAGATATGCGAAGAGCTGGGGCTTGGTCCCGAGCTTTTGTTCAATTTGAATCTTGTCTTGGAAGAGGCTGTGACGAATGTGGTGATGTATGCCTATCCTGAAGGTGAAGTGCACCAGATTTGGCTGTCGGCCGAGGAACATAATGGCTGTCTTGTTTTCACATTGCAGGATGAAGGTGCAGAGTTCGATCCAACTGCAGTTCCTGAGGCAGACGTCACCCTGTCGGCCGAAGAGCGTGAGATTGGTGGTTTGGGCATCTTCCTGATACGTCAGATTATGAATGAGGTATCCTATCGGCGCATAGATGGACGAAACGTCTTGACCATGAAAAAGAATACGGTAGGGTAGGTTAATGATAAACATGATGTTGCTGTAGAGTTATGAAGAAAATCCTTGGATTTCGAGTAGTATTAAACCTCACTTTGGTGGTGCTTCTGGTGGGCGGACTCGTCTACACCCTGGGTTTTGGCATTTGCCTCTATCTGGCACGTCAGGAGGTTGCGCGCGAGAGTAACGAGAAGGCTGCGCTTGCTATTTCGAACATTCAGGGTTATGTGGATGCTGAGTTGAAGCGTGTTGAAGACATTGGCTACACCTTGCTGAGCAGTAAGTTTGGCAAGACCACGCGTTTTGACGATGGCGGAAGCTTTGTTACGATAGACCCTCAAACCTTTGTCCTACCCTCTGAGGAGGAAGTTTGTGCCATGCTCGATCAGTTCATCAATGCCAATCCTCACATCTGTGGTGTGGCCATTGGCTTTGAGAACTTTGTCTATCCCAAGACGACAGGGCAGTATGGCTTTGCCGCCTACGTGACGAATGTGAGTGGAAAGAACGAACTTTTCAAGTTGGGCGAAATACACGACTTCCACGAAAAGGAATGGTACAAGGAGGCTGCCGTGCAAAACCGTCCTTATTGGAGTCGTCCCTTCCGTGAGACGAGCCGTGGCAAGGTGGTAGCTTGCTACAGCATCCCTCTTCATGGCATAGGAAACCGTTTGGTGGGTGTGATGGCGCTGGACATTGATACCGAGGCATTCCGTGTCAAGTGTGGTGAGGCTGCTCCCTTCCCCAATGCCGAGGTGGCCATGGTAGATCGTGAGTTCCGTTTTGTTTCACATCCCGACACCACGTACATCCTGAAAAGCATTGCAGAGGTGGGTACCTATGCCGACTACCAGGCTGATGATAGCATGCGTATCAAGATGATGAACCACGAAAGTGGCCAATACGTCGTAAACGAGGGTACCGAGCATGAAGGAATGTTCTACTTTGCTCCCATTGAGCGTACGGGATGGATGCTCAGTATCGAATGCTCCAAGAATGAGGTGTATGGCAATGTGGAACGCATGAAGCGTGACACCACCTTCATTGCTGTGGTGAGCATCTTGCTGATGATCGTCTGCTTTATATTCTTCTTCCGACGCCTGCAAAAGGTAACGCTTAGTAAGGCGGGCATTGAGAGCGAGCTGAAGATAGCTTCTGCCATACAGATGGGTATGATTCCCAAACTTTATCCAGCCTTCCCCAATCGCAAGGACTTGGATGTCTATGGTATGCTGCATCCTGCTAAGTCCGTCGGCGGCGACCTCTACGATTATTTTGTTCGTGATGAGAAACTCTTTTTCTGTATCGGTGACGTGAGTGGCAAGGGTGTTCCCGCTTCTCTCTATATGGCAGTCGTACGTTCGCTCTTCCGCAACGTGTCGCTTCATACTAATGCACCAGCTGAGATTATCGGAGGCCTCAATACGGCTTTGTCGGAAGGAAATGACCATAACATGTTCTGCACAATGTTCCTTGGTGTGCTGGATTTGAAGTCTGGGCATCTGGATTATTGTAATGCTGGACATAATGCTCCCATTGTCCGTCGGTTAAACGAGGACAATACCGTGAACGTGTACTATACAAAGCCGAAGGTGAATCTGGCCATAGGTGTACTTCCCGATTTCCCTTACGTAAGTGAGGAAACACATCTCAAGCCAGGGGAGGCAATCTTCCTGTACACCGATGGTGTGACGGAGGCCGAGAATCGTTCAAAGGAACTCTTTGGTGAAGAGGCTACATTGAAGACGCTGGCTGATGCAAGAAACAATAACGTGCGCTCGGCCATTGACTTTGTGGATTACGTTTACCGTACCCTTCGTAGCTATGCACAGGGTGCCGAGCAAAGTGACGACATTACGATGTTGATAGTGGAATACAAGGGAGTTGATAGTGATGATATTAATGTTTAATTAATAATTTCATAATATGATAGATTCAAAGACTTTGACCGTCTATATTGATGGTCCGTTGAACGCTCAGGCGCTGGATGAGGTACAGGAAAAGATAAATAACCTGGAAATAAATACAGGAGATATTGTCGTGATGGATTGCACGCAGATGTCCTACATTTGCAGTTCTGGTTTACGTATCTTCCTTGCCATGCACAAGGATGTTACACAGCGTGGATCCAAGCTGATTATCCGTGGTCTCCAACCTTTGGTGAAGAACGTCTTTGACATGACGGGTTTCACCCCCATCTTCAATATAGAATAAGGCGAAGAGTGAACGTTTTCGTCGTCATAACACTTGCATTGATCTTGGGCAAGATTCTGTGCATGGTGTTTAATAAGTTGCCTGGTGATGTAATAGGCCTTGGTGTCATTGCCATTATCCTGGTCACTACAACACTGCCGGTCGAAGAGGCTCTTGCCTGCTTTGGCAGCGGAAGCGTCGTGTTGGTTGGTGTGCTCTCAGTTCTGGGGGCAGGATTGGTGCATTCCGGTGTCTTACAATGGGTTGTCCGAAATGTGCTGGGGAATCCTACCAGCTATCGTAAGGCATTGGTACGACTGTTCGTTCCTGCAGCGGTAATTAGTGCCTTTGTAAGCAATCTGGCAGTAGTGCAGTTGCTCATATCGGTAGTGAAGGTGTGGAGCAAGCGTCTGGGCATTGTTCCGTCACGCCTCCTCATTCCTCTTAGCTATGCCTCGACGCTGGGCGGTTTGTGCACATTGATAGGCAACGCTCCCAACCTTCTTGTGGCAGAGTTCTATGTGAGAGAGGTCGATTCGGAGTCTATCAGTATCTTGACCCCCTTCATCCCAGGACTGTTCTGTAGTGTGGTGGGTTTGTGCTCCTTGTTGCTGTTGAACAAGTTAATACCTTCCCGCAAGTCGCCTGAGGAGTCTTTTGAGAGTAGTGCTGACTATACCGTCGAATTGCTGGTTCCTACCGATTGCCCTCATGTGGGCGACATGGTTGATGAGGCTGGCCTTTTTGAAGTGCGTGGCGGACAGCTCATTGAGATTGTCCGTTTTGACAGAGAAGTCATCAGTCCTGTTCCTCGTGACGAGTTCATCCTGGGAGGTGATCGCCTGGTTTATTCTGGTCAGATAAGTGCAATTCTGGAGTTGCGTGAAACACACAGGCTGGTTAATGCTACGCACCATGTCTTTAGTGTGAGTGAGATGGATCGTAACCGCAAGCTGCAGATGGCATCAGTAGATGCGAATAGTCCATTGGTGGGCACTTCGATGGTAGAAAATGATTTTGAGGATAAGAACAACGTCGTGCTGGTGGCTGTGGCCCGTGAAGGTGAACGTTTGACGGGGATTCCCCGGGAAGTCACGCTGCGTGCAGGAGATACCTTGCTGCTTGAGGGTAGCAAGCTGCGCCCCGACCTCTATACCGATAACTTGAACTTTTTCGATACCGTACCTCTTCCTCAAAATGGATATAAGACACTCGTTTCCTCTCTCATCATGATGGGTATGGTGTTGCTTTCCATGTTCGAGATCATGCCCTTGCTAAACAGCTGTTTCCTGGCAGCCTTGCTGATGGCGGTTACGCGTTGCTTTTCCGTTGAGCAACTGCAGCGTAGCATCAACTGGAAGGTGTTGATGGTTTTTGCCGGGTCGGTATGCCTTGGCAAGGCTATCGATTCCACAGGAATAGCTCATGTGTTAGCGGATTGGCTGCTAAGTGTCAGCGCCATGAATCCCATCATAGCCCTCACGATTATTTGCTTTACGGCAACCTTTGTGACCGAGTTTGTTTCCAATACCACTGCTGCTGCCGTCTTTGCGCCTATCGCCCTGCGAGCCGCCTATACGCTGGGTGCAAACCCGTTGGCTTTTATGGTGTCGCTGATGCTGGCCGTTTCCTGCAGTTTCGCCACACCTATAGGCTCCGAAACCAATACTCTCGTTTATGGTCCAGGTGGTTACAAGTTTTTCGATTACATGAAGATAGGAGTGTGTATGAATATAATTATGCTTATTGCCAACATCTTCATTGTCAATTTGGTTTTCTCGATAGCTTGATAGTGCTTACAGACTTTGGTAAATTATAAATCTATATAGTAAATAAAAATTCCGTATAAATATGACAATTCAAATCACAGAAAACAACAATGTCGTGACAGGTGTTCTGGATGGACGTTTGGATACGGTTGCTGCTTCCCAGTTCGCACGCGACATGCAGCCACTCCTCGATAAGGCTGACAAACATATCGTGTTGGATTGCACTAACCTGCATTTTATTTCATCTTCAGGTCTTCGTCTCTTCCTTTCTTTGCGCAAGCAAACGATTGCCATGGGTGGCGACGTTACCATAAAGGGGGTGTCTCCCGAAGTAAAGCAGGTGTTTACCATCACAGGTTTCTTCTCACTTTTCAACTTCGAATAAACGTGTTCAAGAGCCATATTTTGTTACATTATTGGTACGAAAATGGGTGGTACATACCTTATTTAATAATTAAAACGAAAAAAGTGCAGTAAGATTTGGTGCGAATGCAGATTTTCATTAACTTTGCACCATGATGAAGTGAGGAGCCCGAAAGAGTTCCTCACTTGTTCTTAAATAATAGTTCCAAGTTAAAAGGACATTAAACAAAATCTATGATTGACAAAAAGAAACTTGAGCAAGTTGTCAACGAGTGGTTGAGCAAGACAGACTATTTCTTGGTTGACCTTACCGTGAGTGCAGACGATCGTATTGTAGTAGTCATCGACCATGCCGAGGGTGTGTGGATTGAAGACTGCGCAGAACTGAGCCGCTTCATTGAGAGCCAGATGAGCCGTGATGATGAGGATTATGAACTGGAAGTGGGTAGTGCAGGTTTAGGACAACCTTTCCGCGTAAAGCAGCAGTACGAGATTCATGTCGGAAAGATGGTGGAGACCCAATCACGCGATGGCAAGAAGTGGCAAGGCACCCTGACCAAGGTGGACGAGGAAACCTTCAGCATGATGACCACCCAGAAAATGAAGGTGGAGGGCTCGAAGCGTCCCAAGCAGGTTGAGGTGGAGATGACTTTCCGCTATGACGAGGTGGCCTACACCAAGTATCTGATCAAGGTTAAGTAGAAATAAACAAAAAACATAAATAATGGCAACAACAAAGAAAAATGAGGTAATGGTTAGCCTCAGAGAAGCGTTGGGCGAGTTTAAGGAGGACAAGAACATCGACCGCGCAACCATGATGAGTGTGCTCGAGGAGTGCTTCCGTAGCGTTATCGCTCGTACCTATGGCACCGATGAGAACTATGATGTGATTGTGAACCCCGACAAGGGTGACTTCGAAATCTATCGTAACCGTACTGTGGTAGAGGATGGTGAGGTGACCGATCCCAACATGCAGATCTCGCTGAGCGATGCACGCAAGGTTGAGGCCGATTACGAAGTAGGTGAGGAGTTGACCGAGCAGGTGCAGTTCAGCGAGTTCGGCCGTCGTGCCATCCTGACTTTGCGTCAGACTTTGGCAAGCCGCATCCTGGAGCTTGAGCACGATACTCTTTACAACCAGTACAAGGATCGTGTGGGTGAAATCATCACAGCTGAGGTTTATCAGTCGTGGAAGCGTGAGACTCTGCTGGTTGACGATAACAATACCGAGCTTGTTTTGCCTCGTCAGGAGCAGATTCCCTCAGACTTCTTCCGCAAGGATGAGACAGTTCGTGCCGTAATCCTCAATGTGGACAACAGCAATGGTAAGCCCAGAATCATCCTCAGCCGTACCAGTCCCCTCTTCCTTCAGCGCATGCTTGAGCAGGAGGTTCCCGAAATCAACGACGGTCTGATTACCGTTCACAAGATTGCACGTATCCCCGGTGAGCGTGCCAAGATTGCCGTAGAGAGCTATGACGAGCGCATTGATCCCGTAGGTGCTTGTGTGGGTGTCAAGGGTAGCCGTGTGCATGGTATCGTACGCGAGCTTCATGGCGAGAACATCGATGTAATCCCCTTTACTCCCAATATCAAGGTTTTCATTGCTCGTGCTTTGAGTCCTGCTCAGGTTAATAGCATCGAGATCAACGAGGAGGATCATACCGCAGACGTTTACCTCGATCCCGAGGAAGTAAGCCTGGCCATCGGTAAGGGCGGTCAGAACATCAAGTTGGCAAGTATGCTGACAGGTTATACCATCGACGTGTTCCGTGAGTCACAGGGTGAGGAAGATGGTGTTGATGATGTTAATCTTGACGAGTTTGCCAATGAGATTGATCCCTGGATCATCGAAGAGCTTAAGAAGATTGGCATGCAGACGGCTCGCGATGTATTGGGCGCTAAACGTGAATTCCTTGTCGAGAAAGCCGACCTCGAAGAGGAGACTGTTGATGAGGTGCTTGACATCCTCGCTGCAGAGTTCGAGTAATCTTATTTACTATTTGGCAATTTACTATTTACGGTTTATTCGCTTATTGGCTGTTGTATTATTTCCACATAGAAATGGTGTATATGGTATAATAACGCAAATCGTAAGATAAATAGTAAATCGTAAATCGTAAATAAATAGTAATTAGTAAATTCTTAAATAGTAAATAGCTTAATGAGTATAAGATTAAATAAGGCAATTAGAGAATGCAACGTGGGATTGCAGACCGCAGTGGAGTTCCTTCAGAAGAAGGGATTCAAGGATATTGAGTCCAATCCCAGTACAAAGATAACCGACGAGCAGTATCAGATGCTGCTTGACGAATTTACCAGCGACAAGGGTTTGCGTAAGGAGGCTGCAGAAGTGGCTAAGCAACAGCGCCATCACAAGGAGCAGCGTGAGCAAAAGCGCGTGGAGGCACGTGTGGAGACTCCTACTATTCAGCAACCTAAAATTTTGGGCAAGATTGACCTTAATCCCGCTCCTAAGGCAGAGGAGAAAAAGCCTGAGGTAAAGGCAGAGGCTCCTAAAGCAGAAGCCCCCAAAGCAGAGGCGCCTAAGGCAGAAACTCCTAAAGCAGAAGCCCCCAAGGCTGAGGCTCCTAAGGCAGAATCTCCTAAGGCAGAAGCCTCCAAAGCAGAGGCGCCTAAGGCAGAAGCTCCCAAAGCAGAGAAAACTGAAGATGCCAAGGCAGCAGAAGCTCCTGTGCAGAACGCTCCTAAGAGCGGCAAACCCGCTTTGGGTCAGGAGGTGGATGGCGTATTCCGCCTGAAGCGTGAGGAGCAGCCCAGCGTTCAGTTCAACGTAGTGGGTAAGGTTGACCTCTCATCATTGAACCAAAGCACTCGTCCTAAGAAGAAGACCAAGGAAGAGAAGCGTAAGGAGCGTGAGGATAAGAACCGCAACCAGAATGGTGGCCAGCAGCAGGCTGGTCAGGGTGGTGAGCGCAAGAAGCGCGTCCGCATTGGCAAGGAGCGTGTTGACGTGAATGCTGAAGCCGGAAAGGTTCAGAACAATAACAACCGCCAGAAGGGCAACAACCAGCAGGGTGGCAACAACCAGCAAGGTGGCGGTAAGAAGAATAAGCAGAAGAATCAGCCTCGTCAGCAGGTAGCTCCCGCTGAGGTTAGCGACGAGGAGGTAGCAAAGCAGGTACGCGAGACGTTGGCTCGCCTTACCTCTAAGGGCTCCAAGATGGGCAAGGGTGCCAAGTATCGCCGTGAGAAGCGCGATGCCATCCGTCAGGGCATGGAGGAGCAGATGGAGAACGAGGCAGCAGAGAGCAAGGTACTGAAACTGACCGAGTTCGTTACCGCCAACGAGTTGGCAACGATGATGAACATTCCCGTCACACAGGTCATTGGTACCTGTATGACCATCGGTATCATGGTCAGCATCAACCAGCGTCTCGATGCCGAAACCATCAATATCGTAGCCGAGGAGTTTGGCTACACCACCGAGTATGTAAGTGCTGAGGTTAGCGAGGCCGTAACCGAGGTTGAGGACGATGAGTCAGACCTCGTAGCTCGTGCTCCCATCGTAACTGTGATGGGTCATGTTGACCATGGTAAGACCTCTCTGCTCGACTATATCCGTCAGACCAATGTGATTGCCGGTGAGGCTGGTGGTATTACCCAGCACATCGGTGCATACAATGTGAAATTGCCTGATGGTCGTCACGTCACCTTCCTTGATACTCCCGGTCACGAGGCATTTACCGCCATGCGTGCCCGTGGTGCTCAGGTTACCGACATCGCCATCATCATTGTGGCAGCCGACGATGACATCATGCCTCAGACCAAGGAGGCTATTGCTCATGCTACTGCTGCCAATGTGCCCATTGTGTTTGCTATCAATAAGATTGATAAGCCTGCTGCTAATCCCGACAAGATTAAGGAGGGACTGGCTGCCATGAACTTCCTCGTAGAGGATTGGGGTGGTAAGTATCAGAGCCAGGACATTAGTGCCAAGAAGGGTATTGGTGTGGATGAACTGCTTGAGAAGGTTCTTCTTGAGGCTGAGATGCTCGACCTCAAGGCAAATCCCAACCGCAAGGCTGCGGGTACCATCATTGAGTCATCACTCGACAAGGGTCGTGGCTATGTGGCTACCGTGCTGGTTAGCAATGGTACTCTGCATGTGGGTGACATTATGCTGGCAGGTACTACCTATGGTCGTGTGAAGGCTATGCTCGACGAGCGTGGTCATCGCGTACAGGAGATTGGTCCTGCTCAGGCAGCTACCATCCTCGGCCTTAATGGTGCTCCTCAGGCAGGTGATGCCTTCCATGTGATGGATACCGACCAGGAGGCACGTGAGATTGCCAACAAGCGTGAGCAATTGGCACGTGAGCAGGGCTTGCGTACTATGAAGCGTATCGACTTGAATGAGATTGGCCGTCGTATCGCATTGGGCGACTTCAAGGAGCTTAACATCATTGTCAAGGGTGATGTGGACGGTTCTGTTGAGGCATTGAGCGACTCTCTGCTGAAACTCTCTACTGAGAAGATTCAGGTCAATGTCATCTACAAGGCTGTGGGTCAGATCAGCGAGAGCGATGTCAACTTCGCTGCTTCTTCCGATGCCATCATCGTGGCCTTCCAGGTTCGTCCTTCTGCGGCAGCTCGTCGTTTGGCCGACCAGGAGGGTGTCGATATTCGCACCTATTCTGTCATCTACGATGCCATCGAGGAGGTCAAGGATGCTATGGAGGGTATGCTTTCTCCCGAAATCAAGGAAGAGGTTACCGCTCAGGTCGAGGTGCGTCAGGTTTACAAGATCTCGAAGGTGGGAACCGTGGCTGGTGCTTACGTTATCGACGGAAAGGTCAGCCGCTCGAACAAGGCTCGTGTCGTACGCGATGGTATCGTAGTATTCACCGGCGAAATCAACGCCTTGAAGCGTTTCAAGGACGATGTGAAGGAGGTTACTACCAACTTCGAGTGCGGTCTCTCGCTTGTCAACTACAACGACCTGCGTGAGGGCGATATCATCGAGACCTTCCAGGAAATCGAGATCAAGGCAAAGCTTTAATCAATGAATATTTTAGATATTGTGGTATTGGCCGTATTGGCCGTTGGATGCTGGATGGGGTCGCGCGACGGTTTAGTGAAATCGGCGTGCACCTTCGCCGGCTTCTTTGCGGGTCTTTTGTTGGCCTATACCTTTTATCTTACAGTGGGAGAGAGGCTGGCTCCGCATCTGGGCAAGAATGCACAGGCTGCTCCCATCGTGGCTTTTGTCATCCTCTGGTTGGCTGTACCTATAGCCATGAGCTTTGCGGGTACATTGCTGACTAAGTTCATCGATGCCATCTTCTTGGGTACCGTCAACAAAGTAGGAGGTGCTGCCTTTGGGGGCATGAAATATTTCCTCGGAGCCACACTGGTGCTCTATGCCTTGTTGATGATGCACATGGTGCCGCAGTCGCTCGTCGATGACTCTTTCTTTGGCGACAAGATGATTGCCTTGGCTGAGCATGTGATGGAGAAACTGAGAGAGGTGCAGAGTCATTCATAGTTCAACATTGAATATGGAAGAAAAGAACAGTTTTGTACGTGAGGTAGCCGAGAAGAAGTACGAGTACGGATTCACTACCGACGTACAGACGGAAATCATAGAAAAGGGACTCTCCGAGGACGTGGTTCGCCTTATCTCACAGAAGAAGGGTGAACCCGACTGGCTTTTGGAGTTCAGGCTCAACGCCTTCCATTACTGGCTGACGCAGGAAGAACCTTCGTGGGGGCATCTCAAGATGCCTAAGATTGACTACCAGGACATTTCCTATTATGCCGACCCAACTCAAAAGGGACAGGCAAAGGACAATGGACAGAAGGAGATTGACCCTGAACTGATGAAGACCTTCGACAAGCTGGGCATTCCCCTTGAAGAACGTCTTGCATTGAGCGGAACGGCTGTGGATGCTGTGATGGACTCTGTTTCTGTCAAGACCACTTTCCGTGAGAAGTTGCAGGAGAAGGGTATCATATTCTCTTCTATAAGCGAGGCTGTCAAGGAGCATCCCGATTTGGTTCGTCAGTATCTGGGTAGTGTGGTGCCTTATCGCGACAACTATTTTGCAGCGCTCAACTCGGCTGTCTTCAGCGACGGTTCGTTTGTCTATATCCCCAAAGGCGTTCGTTGTCCCATGGAGCTGTCCACCTACTTCCGCATCAATGCCCGTGGCACAGGTCAGTTTGAGCGTACCCTCATTGTCTGCGATGATGATGCTTACGTGTCGTATCTCGAAGGTTGTACGGCTCCCATGCGCGATGAGAACCAGCTTCATGCTGCTATCGTGGAGATTGTGGTGATGGAGAATGCCGAGGTGAAGTATTCGACCGTGCAGAACTGGTATCCTGGCGACAAGGACGGAAAGGGTGGTGTGCTTAACCTTGTCACCAAGCGTGGGCACCTCCGTGGTGCTAACAGCCGTCTTTCGTGGACGCAGGTTGAAACCGGTAGTGCCATTACCTGGAAGTATCCCAGTTGTGTGCTGAGTGGCGATAACAGTCAGGCAGAGTTCTACAGCGTGGCTGTCACCAACAACTATCAGCAAGCCGATACGGGTACCAAGATGATTCACATTGGCAAGAACACCAAGTCAACCATTATCTCGAAGGGTATCTCGGCTGGCAAGAGTCAGAACTCATACCGTGGATTGGTCAGGGTTAGCAGTAAGGCTGACGGGGCGCGCAACTATTCTTCGTGCGACTCTTTGTTGCTGGGTAGCGAGTGTGGTGCACACACATTCCCTTATATGGATGTGCACAACGATACTGCCATTGTGGAACATGAGGCCACTACCAGCAAGATCAGCGAGGAACAGCTCCTCTATTGCAATCAGCGTGGCATCCCCACCGAAGAGGCTGTGAGCCTTATCGTCAATGGCTATGCCAAGGAGGTTATCAACAAGCTTCCTATGGAGTTTGCCGTTGAAGCACAAAAGCTCTTGGGTGTAAGCCTGGAGGGGTCAGTAGGATAAAGACCCTCTCCCCCGCCTCCCCCGTGAGGGGGAGGAGCCCGCCAAAAGGCGGATTTCGGGATGGTGAGGTACTCTGATTGTGCTGAAAAATAATTATTAATTTGCTCTGTAAATATGACTTTTTAAGTTATGGATCGTTTTTTTAAGACTTCCTCACCAGACTGGTATGTTCTTCTAAAGGAGAATGCAAGGAAGAACCGAGAGAAGCCTACCGAAGCAGAGTACGTTCTTTGGCAGTATTTGAGGAATAAACAGTTGGGAGTGAAATTCTTGCGTCAACATGTGGTGTTGGATTATATTGCAGATTTCATCTGCTTGGAAAAACTCCTGATTGTAGAAGTAGATGGCGGTTATCATCAAGAATTGGAACAAAAATTTCATGACGAAGAAAGGACAATCCGCTTAGAGAGTAAGGGATATAAAATAATAAGGTATACCAACGAACAGGTTTTGATGGATACCGAGAAAGTGATAGAGAACATTAAGGAACATTTAAATTAAACCCCTTCGCGTGCATCCTGCCCTTTCGAGGACAGGAGCTCCCTCCCCCTTCACGGGGGAGGGCGGGGGGAGAGGGTCTTATGCTTGAGATTAAGAATTTGCATGCCAGTGTAAATGGCAAAGAGATATTAAAGGGCATTAACCTTACCATCAATGATGGTGAGGTGCATGCCGTCATGGGTACCAATGGTGCTGGTAAGTCAACCTTGAGCAATGTCATTGTGGGCAATCCTGCCTATGAGGTGACCCAGGGCGAGATTATCTTCAATGGAAAGAACCTTTTGGAGATGAAGCCCGAGGAACGTGCTCAGGAAGGTATCTTCCTTTCTTTCCAGCAGCCAGTTGAAATACCCGGTGTGAGTATGACCAACTTCATGCGTGCGGCACTCAATGCCAAGCGCAAGCACCAGGGGTTGGAGCCTCTTCCTGCAGGTGATTTCCTGAAGTTGATGCGTGAGAAGCGTAAGATTGTTGAACTCGACAGCAAGCTTGCCAACCGTTCTGTAAACGAGGGTTTCTCGGGTGGAGAGAAGAAGCGCAACGAGATTTTCCAGATGGCCATGCTCGAGCCTACCTTCAGCATCCTCGACGAGACCGACTCGGGCTTGGACGTGGATGCTCTCCGTATCGTGGCAGAGGGATTCACCAAGCTGCGCACGCCACAGACGAGTGCCATCGTCATTACGCATTATCAGCGTTTGCTCGACTATCTGAAACCCGATATCATTCATGTGCTTATTGACGGTCGCATCATCAAGACGGCAGGGCCTGAATTGGCACTTGAGATTGAAGAGAGAGGTTTTGACTGGATTAAAGAAGAGGCTGGTATCTAATTCGATATGATGAGTGCAGAACAACAATATATAGATCTCTATACAGAGTGCCGGGATATGCTTGACAAGCATTCTGCCCCTGTGCTGAATGCCTTGCGCGAAGAAGCCTTTGCCAATTTTCAGCGTTTAGGGTTTCCTACGCAAAAGGTGGAACGCTATAAGTACACTAATGTGGCTGAGGCTTTTGCTCCCAACTATGGCTTGAACCTTAACCGCATCCCCATTCCCGTCAATCCTTATGAGGTGTTCAAGTGCGATGTGCCTAATCTCAGTACCTCGCTCTACTTCATGGTCAACGATCAGTTCTACGGCAAGCAGTCGCCCCTCCCCCCAAAGGGGAGTAAGATGGGTGGTAACTCGTCGAGCGAGGCACAAGCCAACGTGGGTGTGGCAAGTAATGATGCGCATCCTTCCATCTCCCCCTTGGGGGATGGTGGGGCTATCGTCTGTTCGCTGAAGGAGGCTGCCGTTAAGCATCCTGAGTTGGTGGCTGCCTATTATGGCAAGCTGGCACGTACTTCCAAGGATGCCATCAATGCCCTGAACACCATGCTGTGCCAGGACGGACTCTTTGTGTACGTACCCAAGAACGTGATCGTGGAGCGCCCCATACAAATCGTGAATGTGCTGCGTTCTGATGTTGACCTCATGGTTAACCGTAGAGTGCTCATTGTCTTGGAACAGGGTGCCAGCATCAAATTGCTCTTTTGCGACCATGCCATTGACGACCGTAGTTTTCTCACTACCCAGGTAGTAGAAACCTATGTGGGTGAGAATGCTCATCTGGAACTCTATGAACTGGAGGAGACGCATGTCAGGAATACGCGTTTCAGCAATCAGTATGCCGATCAGCAGGCCTACAGCACAGCCGTGCTCCACAACATCACCTTGCACAATGGCATAACCCGTAACCGTACCGACCTCACACTCTCGGGCGAGTATGCAGAGACTACCCTCAACGGTCTTGTCATTGCCGACAAGGAGCAGCAGGTGGACAACAATACGCTTATCGACCATAAGGCAGCCCATTGCCAGTCTGGTCAGCTTTACAAGTACGTCTTGGACGACAAGGCTCGTTGTGCCTTTGCCGGTCGTGTCTTGGTGCGCGAGGGTGCTCAGCAGACGGTCTCTCAGGAGACCAATGCCAACCTGTTGGGCAGTAAGGAGGCTCGCATCTACACGCAGCCCATGCTCGAGATCTATGCCGACGATGTGAAGTGCTCGCATGGCAGCACCGTGGGGCAGTTGGGCGAGCAAGCCATGTTCTACATGCAGCAGCGAGGCATCCCCTTTGAGGAGGCCCGTATGCTCCTCAAGTTTGCCTTTGCGGCCGACGTGCTGCAGACCATCAAGCTGGATGCCCTTCACGACCGTCTCAGCTACCTTGTCGACAAGCGTTTCCGTGGTGAACTGAGCAAGTGCGAAGGTTGTAAAATGTGCAAGTAATTATGAAATACAAAGACCTCTTCATCGATTTCGACGACACGCTCTACGACACGCATGGCAATGCCCAGATTGCCTTGCGCGAACTTTTTGAGTACTACCACTGGGAACAGTATTTTGAGCGTTTAGAGGACTTTACCGAGCCTTACTGGCTCACCAACGTGCTTTTGTGGACTGACTACGCTGCTGGTAAGATTACGCGCGACTATCTTATGGTGGAGCGTTTCCGCCGCCCCTTAGAGCGCCTTAGCCCCACCCGCGAATACTGCCTGCAGGTGAGCGACAAGTTCCTGGACCTCTGTGCCGTGAAGCCCGGCGTGGTGCCTGGCGCACACCAGCTGATGGACTATCTCAAGGCCAAGGGCTACCGCTTGCACCTTTGCAGCAATGGCTTTCACGAGGTGCAGTATCGCAAGCTGCGCTCCAGCCGTATGCTCGACTATTTTGATACCATCATCCTGAGCGAGGATGCCGGGGCGAACAAACCCTCTGCCACATTCTTCGACTATGCCACGAAGCAGACCGGTGCCCAGAAGGACACCACCCTGATGATTGGCGACAATTTCAACACCGACATTCTGGGTGCTCAGCGCTATGGCTTGCGAGTGATGTTTTTCAATGCCCATCCCGACCAGTTCCAAGCGCCTCAGCCCGTGGATTACGAGGTCAACACACTTTTGGAGATTAAGGACATCCTGTAATCTCCAAAAGCAGATTTTACTTTTTGTCATTGTTTTTCTCTTCCTAAAGCCTTCCCGATATCATCCCGATATTAACCCGATACATTCCCGATACATTCCCGAAGGGTTCTGACCCGAAGAAAATGGGTGTTTTGATGCGTTTTTCTTATTTGTGTGTAAAGAAAAAGTAAAAAACGGGTCAGAAATTGTTATTCAAATCAAAGAAAAGAACTTTCTGCCGCTTTTATCATCGTTTAATACCACAAGAGCCGGGTGTCTTCCCGAGCAAACCGAAGTAAACTCTAATGCACCCTGTCACTCTTGTGGTTAATGTCTGCAAATATAGTCATTCCTGTCCAAAACATGTGCATGTTTCTTTCTTTTTTTAATCAGATGTATTGATTTTACTTCTGATGCTCCCTTCTTTAGCAGGATCATTGAAACCCTCTGTACGATATAACGTCTCAGCCAACTCTCAGCAAAGAAAATCTCAGAATAGAACCCAATCTAATCTGAGATTTTTCTTATTTGGTGTCAAATTGTATATAAGTATCTATTTTCTATTTATTATTATTGCTGTCCGGTAAAACTTTTTTGACTTATGGGTCATTTTGCGTGGTGGAACATGCCGCAACCCCTTGTAAATACTGGTGTTTTAGAAGGTTCAAAACTTTCAGCAATCAGTTATGGGTTTTTCTTGGCATTGATATAACCATCTTGCATAATGATTTTCAACGACTTGCACTTACAGTTATAGTATAACAAATGTGTGTAACTATTCCAAATACCACGCAAAATGACCTATACGCCACTTTTTTTGAATTGATAAATTTAGGGCTGGTACTCGCACGAAGTATCAGCCCTTTTGGTTATCTTTGCTTTTACCACAAAACAAAAATCATAACCATGGGCAAAGATAGCAATTTTACCGGACAGCCGGTGTATAATCAGGTATTAAAATTACTCGACAGGGAAAAAATCATGCAAATCAGCCGTAAGACAGCGGGAAGCGAAGCCTATGTGAAGCGTTTCGACGGCTACCAGCATCTCGTTGTCATGCTTTTCGGCGTACTGAAACACTTTGATTCCTTGCGTGAGCTGGAGATAGGCATGAAGGCGGAGGCCAACAAGCTCCAGCATCTGGGTATGGACTACCTCGTGCGCCGCAGCACGCTTGCAGAAGCCAACATACGTCGCCCGCAGGAGTTCTTTGCCAAGGTCTATGCCTACCTGCTAGAGAAGTATGCCGTTTTTTTAGCGGACAGCCGCCCTCCGAAGAGCTACAAGGGGCAGGCACATGTACTATATCGACTTCATCAGCTTCATGGAGAATCCTGACAAAACATGGAACGACATCCTTGCCAGGGAGGCTCAGAAAGGGCCTCCACTGCCAACACTTTTTGATTAGGGGGCTTACTTTTGCAAAAATGTAACCCGAAGCCCATATTTACTGGGCTCCGGGCAGATAATTTATGCTGTTTTGAGTTTTACCGGACAGCAATATTTCGAAAACATTAGGGACGATTTTATTGAGGCGTCGCTGCGCTCCTTGGATACTACAAAGATATCTGCAAAGATTATGAACTATGAAATATCTTTGAGTGGGAACTTTTGCGATGATAAATAGCCCTCCCCCTTGGGGGAGATGGAGAGGGCTTGTAGCAATATCTCTGTCGTATAGATATTCCAAAGATACTTCACTCTTTTGTGTAAAGAAAGTTCGCTTTGCTTGCGGTCGGGTCAGAGGATGTCCGAATTGCAATATTTCGCTCTGAATGGTGTGCACTTACGTGTTGTAACTATCAGTTATGTAGTGCATTGCTGATACTTATTGGATGAAATTCCGTCCAGTATCTGTTCAGAGTCAGTACTTAGTCAGTACTTAGTCAATACTTAGTCAGTACTTTGACGGTACTTTATGTGATGTTTTCAGTATGTATGATTGAGTAGCGATGAAGTCGTTATTTTTCATGGAAATGACGAACGTCATGCAAATATTCCACGCTTTTTTTCGTGGAATGCTTTGCAGATATAATTTTTTTCCCTAACTTTGCCACCGTCATGTGGAGCGTGGTGCACTTTGATGTGTTCCTGGACAGCCACAATGACCAAGAAGGCGTTCCACGCTTTTATCCTTTGCATCGAAATCGGCAAAATTTCACAACTGAAGGATGAAGGTAGTTCGGTACGCCCGTACTGAGTATATGTATGTGCATACAGCTCCGCGCTGATGCAGCTGCTATACTTTCAGCGCGGGGTGTATTGTACTCAGTTCATTTCATTACAGGTTTACCAGAGCCTACCAGAAGATGAGCAAGGACATTATCCCTGCGTTTTCTTGTACCCTTTTGTTTTATGCTTTTTGGGGGGATGACGGCACTTATAACATGAATCCACATGAGACAATCAATATTGTTCGGTAATGGCATAAACCGCTTGTCTGGTGAAATGTATAAATGGGAAAACCTACTCATGGTTAATGGGACAGAAAAAACATTAGCTAAAGAAGTTACTCCAACGCATAGATTTGATGACATACTAATAAACCATAAAAAGCTAAAAGAAGACAACTACGTTCCTCATGATGAAAGTGCTTTGAAAAAGTTTTGTTTAGATTATTTGGATAATCTTAAACTAAATGATGTTTCAAACAATATCTATCATAGATTATGGGAAATTGGTGCAGATCATTATCTGACAACAAACTATGATGGCTCTTTTGAGAAATTTATTCAAGAAACCGGATATAGGAAAAATAGCAGGACAAGTAGTGATAGTATAAACTTACATAGACGATACACCTACAGCAAAGGTGATAGCCATATTACCTTTTGGCCTATTCATGGTGATTTCAACAAGCCTAATACAATGATGTTCGGTTATGATCATTACTGCCTTTCCGTGTCGGCACTTTGTCATTATTTAGAATTTGGTAAAACAAGAGAAGACGGTTATTGGAATAAAAATGACCATAAAGACGATTTGACTCGATTTTTAAACTGGCGTGAAATAAATAACGTTAAAGGTCACTATCCTTACATTCAATATAGAATACAGAATTTTTCTGCCTTTCCTAATTTCTGTTTCTGGGCAGATCTTTTTTTCTTCTCAGATGTTCATATTCTTGGTATAGGGATGGATCTAGCAGAATCAGATTTGTGGTGCATCCTAAATAGGCGCGCACGACTTCTTCAGAATACCAATCTGAAACCATATATTAAGAACAATATTTATGTATATGGTTATTTCGATGAACATATTTTTGACTTACTTGATTCTTATGGAGTAATAACAAAATATGCTCAGGTTGGTCCACTCAAAGAAATAACGAGCGAAGAATGGGCTGCATTATACAGCAAAAGTATTGACCATATACAAGCAAATGTGAATTTGAGGCGAAAATGATGGCCATAGTCATTAGTCAATTTTTACAATTAATGAAGATTTTATGAAAATATATAATGAAGTTAAAGAGAGAATACATCATACCAGAACAAACATGTATTGATTTGGAGGAAGACGAACTACTTTGTACGAGTGGTAACGTTTCGGTAGGCGGAGGTGACTTCGGTGGTTTCGATGATGATGCGTCTTTTGGAAATGTAGGTGTTTCAGGTAGCGGATTTGGTAGTTTTGACGACGAAGCAAGCTTTGGCAATGTAGGTGCCTCAGGAAGTGCCTTTGGCCCTATGTGGGAATAATGTAGATGTGAAAAGTAGTCCTTTTACTCCCGATGGAGAACAAGAATGATTCGAGAATAATAAATACTGATTATTACATAGTTGTAAAATGTTATAAATAAATATTACGCATGAAAAAGAAATCATTTTTCCTGTCCTTGGCAGCCAGTGTGTTGCTGACGACTTCCTGCAGCTTAGACGAGTTGGGCGGCTGTAAGGGCGGTGATGTTCGGCTTATATCAGCCACCCAGACTTCTTTCGGTGCTATAGAGGAAGAGACACGAAGTGTTGTAGATCCAACTACTTCGCCTATTAGTTTCAAGTGGGCAGAAGGCGACCATCTTGCCATCTATAGTGGCGGCTCTGCATCAGGTCTTACCAATTTTGACTTGGTAGATGGCATTAACTCTTCCGTTGCTACCTTCAAGCCTAACGGTTTCGGTCTTATGGTGGGAAGTCCCTACTATGCCTTTAGCCCGTACGATGGAACACAGATTGACAAAAATGCCATCGCTGTGAACTACGAGGGACAGGTGCAAACTGCCAATGCAGCCTTTGCACATCTTGGTGGCAAGGACTTCCAGTATAGCAGCGCAACGACAGCTGTCTCTGTTTCGGCAGACAAGATGACCAATTTCACCCTCGCTCACTTGGGTTCTGTATGTCGCTTCCAACTCACCGTGCCCGAGGATGGTGTCTATACCGAGTTTACACTTAGCGGCACAGGCCTTGTTAGCAAGGGCAAACTCAACATCACTACCGCCACCTTCACTCCCGAGCAGACGGGAAGCCTTACCATGAGTCTTGGTACGGGCATCAAAGTGGCAGCCAACTCTGTGCTCATCCTTTACATGATGCTTCCTCCCCAGGACCTCAGCGCATGTCCCGACCTCACGGCCACACTCTGTACTGCCGATAAGCAGTATGTTGCCACCCTCACGAGTAAGAACATCTTGAGTGGAAAAGCATACGGATGGAGTGCTGCTGTGACTTCTTCTGATAGTGATGATAACGTACTCCCTGGCACCTTTAGTGTGAGTGCCACGAAACAAGTGCAGTTCACCAAAAGCAACCTCTACTGGAATGGTAGTGCCTACAAGTTCGAGGCAAATCAAACGGACTATCCTACAGAATGGAATCCCAACCATGTAGGGCATTTTTATTGGACAAACCTTACCGACTATCAGTCGGGAAACGCCGCTTACATGCCATACACTGAAGAATACTCTTATTCAAGCCAGAGTGAAACTGATAAGTTTTTCTGTGGTGAAGAGAATCCCCTCACGGTGGAGGGAGCAAACGGTTTCTTTGTTTTGAACCAGAGAGAATGGAATTATCTTATCAACAGCCGTACCAATGCAAGCAGTCTTTTTAAGTATGGCGTGACAGTAGGTACTAAGGCTAACTGCCTTATCATTGCCCCCGACGATTTCATTGGTACACTCAAGTCGTATTACACCCTGGATGAGGTCGGCTCTCTTGGCTTGGCTTGTCTGCCAGCTGCAGGTTGGCGAAATGGGTCGAGCTTCGCTGCAGCAGAAACCTGGGGTTTGTATTGTTTGCCGAAGCCGTACGGTTCGGACTTAACGAATGTTGTCTATTTTGGTTCGGATGTTGTCAGTAGAATAGATCACGACCGTTACTATGGCTGTAGTATTCGCCTCGTTCGCTTGGCATCAAGCACTGACGAGGGTACGGAACAAATCCCCGTGTCTTCCATCGTGCTATCTTCGAGCGATTTGTCGCTACAAGTAGGTGAAAGTGCTACTTTGACGGCAACAGTATCGCCCTCGGATGCGAGCGACATGTCTTTAATTTGGACAAGTAGCAACACTAGTGTAGCCACAGTTGGCAGCAATGGCGTTGTCACCGCTGTATCTGCTGGCACGGCAACTATCACCTGTACGGCTCAGGATGGCAGCGGTGTGAAAGCCACCTGCACGGTAACGGTACAAGAAGTCTCAAACATTGACAACAACATTCTACCCGGTGTGTTCAGCGTTAGTTCAACCAAAAAGGTGCAGTTTACCAAGGGCAACCTTTATTGGGATGGTAGTGATTATAAGTTTGAGTGCAACCAAACGGACTATCCTACAGAGTGGGATGCCAAACACGTAGGAAAATTCTATTGGGCAAGTACTCAAGACTATCATTCGGGTGATGCTTCAAGAATGCCTTACGCCAAGCCATCGACTCACATTCAATCAAGCCACGGCAGCACTGAAAAGTTCTTCTGTGATGAGGATCATCCACTCACGGTGGATGGCACAAGCGGTTTCTTTCCCATGTCTTCTAGCGAATGGATTTACCTTATCGAGAGACGTTTCAATGCTAGCAGCCTATACAAGTGTGGTGTGACGGTAGATAGCAAGACAAACTGCCTTATTCTCGCCCCCGATAACTTCAGCGGTACACTTAAATCATCCTATAGTTTGGAAGAAACCCATTCTCTTGGTTTGGTTTGCCTGCCCGCAATTGGCAGTAGTACTGCTGATTATGCAGAGAAAACAGGCTATTATTGGTGCTGTGGTGTCCTTTTCGACCCTGGTATCTCCTCTTATAATTATTATGGGACTTACTTTTTTTTCAACTCAAGCAATTACGACAGCCCATTTGGCTCTGGCTCTACTGAAAGTAGATACGGTTTGCGTCTTGTTCGTCGGGCTAAATAACCATACTCCCATACATTTTGCCCGCAAGCAAAAGTCCCCCAAAAGGGGATGAACTCCATTCCCTCGGGTTCCTTTGATGGAAGAGCTGGAGTGAAAATAGATATGAGAAAGCGCTGGTTCTTTGCAGGACCAGCGCTTTTTCTTGGCATGGTATCTTGTAGTTGGATTATTCCATAAGATTCTGCAAAAAAGGATTTTTTTGCTAACTGTATGATGCTTGAGAATTATTTATCGTTGCGGATGAAACTTTTCATTGTATCCCAATCTGGGAGATTGAACATAGAAGGAGCCATCTCTGCAACTTTCGTAATCAAGAAATGTGTTTTTGCTAAGTAACTGTACAAAATTAATGTCTGTTTAATCTGAGTTTAACATGCTGTTTCGCTTAATCCATAATCCAAGGATAGGGTCGCAGAACATGACGTTGCCTTCGTCATCTGTGTAGATAAGGTCTCGGTTGATCATCGACTTCTTTATTGCCTGGACGTTGGCGGAGGATTCCAATCGGTATTTCTTCAGTATGTTTTTGCGGCTAAAGCCTTGCGTGACACCATTTGCCACTGCATTCATGAAATTGTATTGCAGTTCTGTCATCTGCTCTATCTCCATCTGGAAGAATGTCTTGTTCTGCTCCAGCAGGTCATCAATGGCAGACTCTATGTTATTTTCGGTTACCGTTCCGTCAGCCTTATACCATGTGATCCATGAAAGTTGTTGAACATACGATGACTGGCACTGTGTAGCATTACATATTCGTTCTGCCTGCTTTTCACTTATTCCCTTACCTGTGTTGGAGAAGTTACGGCAGATAAAAGGGATCCATTCCGTTTTCTCTATCTTACGGATAAACATCATATCGCCAAACTTGAAGAATGGCATACTCTTGTTTGAAAAGAAGTTCTCCATAAGGTGCTTCTTGCTTCCGAACATGCAGTAGGTAACATCTTGCTGATGCTGCCATACGCTACGTAGCTTCTTCTGGAAGTCGGTAGAAGAGGGGAATTCTGCTATCTGTTGGAACTCATCAAGACACACTATGACTTTCTTCCCTTTCTTTTTTGCTATTTTCTGTGGCAACGAAAGTATTTCTTCTTCGGTATCGTCATGCTCATTCCATTCGAAAGATAGGCTAAAATCGTTGAGAGGATCTGAGCCGAAAGAGAACTTGGGTGTGATACCGCTAAGGAACGTCTTCACCGTCTCTACCCATTCATCAAGTTTTGATGAAGTCTGCTTAATAATGCATGTTGCGAAGTTGCGGTAGAACTCATATTCTGATTTGCAGCGGAAGACATCGATAAATACGGTGATGAACTTTTCTCTATCAATGTCGCTCATGACCTTCTTTACCAATGAGGTCTTTCCCCATCGACGCGGAGATATGATGATGGTGTTGATGCCATGGGTAAGGTTGGCCTCCAGACGCTTGCGGTCTTCTGTGCGATTTATGAAGTATTCGCCCTCTGCAGCTTTACCTATAATGAAAGGATTTTCCATTTTTCTTCCTTGAACTGATTATAATGCTGCAAAGGTACTAATAAAAGGCGAGAGTAACAATATTCTTAGTAATAAAGTTCTTACTAAAAGGGTTGTTACTATTCTTTTCGTCTCAAAAAGTGCTTGTGTGGTATCGTTCAACCACTTTCGAACAACCTGTATTATTCATACAGGAAATAGATTATAGGGATGTTCTATAAATTCTTTTTTGAACGCAAAGACACGAAGTTTTAACTATTCCTGTTTTCCGTATTTGAGACACCCAAGGCAAAAATCACCCATTTGTGGATGCTTCCCACTAATGGCAAGTGACATTTTGTTACTTTCTACACACGATTTCGTATAGTTCTCGTTGCAAATCGTCCATTTTTAGCAGGACAGACATCTTACGATTGCTCTTGGGCATCTGGTAATTCAATCTATACATGGTCTTTGTCAGATGTCCTGCTTGGTAGATTGTGATTCCAGATTTAGCCGCCTTGAGGCGTCGTTCCAGTTCCAACATTATTGTATAAGCAGTAAAGCAGATACATACATGCGCCTCGATTCTGTTGTGAAGCCGATGGTATATCGGACGCATCATCAAGTCTCCCTTGTTCATCCGAAATGCCCTTTCTATGAACCAAAGATTGGAGTAATTGTCAAGTACCTCGCTCTCCTTGACTGACGTATTGGTTACAAATCCTTTGATACCATCCCATACGCTATCTGCATTGAATTTTTCCATGTCTATCTCGACTTTAACCCAACTTTTACGTTTCTTTTCTGTTTTTCTTGCTAATCAGCGATTTGTG